>WGCT01000090.1 GCA_015493625.1 Draconibacterium sp.
ACAAAATACCGTTTAACGATTCCGATATACAAAAATTATATTTTATGGTTTAAACAATTTACAGACTCCAACCATTATAAATTTTATGAATTTTGTAATTATAAACGTGCATTAAAAAGGAAAGTTGGTATATGTAGCCAGCATGCCATAAGTGTTTGCGGTATTTTGGAAGCGAAAAAAATTCCTTGTAAAATTGTAACTTTATCTGGGCATGTTGTTGCAATGGCAGAAGTGAAAACCGATAAATATTGGATTCTCGATGCCGATTATGATGTGATTATACCATATTCAATTAATGAAATAGAACAAAATCCATCGGTAATTATTCCGTATTACAAAGGTAAAATGCCGTATAGCAATTATGCTCTTCAAAAAGATGAAAAAGGTAAGAGTAAGAATGCTTTTGTTAACGTTATTAGTATAGAAAAAATGGAAGATATTTTTGGCGCTGAGGGCAACTATATTGTGGATAGTGTGGAAAAGTATTGTGGAGATAGATATTTTTTTGAAGAGATGTCGTTTTATTTGATTTGGATTATTGCTCTACTTTTAATCTTGCCGTTTGTTGTAGCTCATTTATTGAAGATATAACACGATAGGGCACATTTTAATAAGATTAGAATATTTTGTTACTAACCTCAGCTCGTTTTACAATCAACCCAAGTTGCAACCCGTTGTTTTAGATTCTTCGAAAAAAACAACAAGGACAATAAATGAGACTATTACAACTTGGCGGTTGGCGCCGAAAAAGGGCAGGATAATTTATGGCACGACAATAAGAACAGGAGAATACATACAATATTCATAAACCGTAAAAAATTAACCAAACAAAATATATCTTTGTGAGACCATTTTCTGAAAATGGTAAATGCAAAACATAAAAAGATATCTGAAAATGAGTTTTAATAGCATTAAAAATTACATCTTGTTAAGCATATTGTTTTTTACAATATCTGCAACTTCGGCACAAGAAAATAATCGCTGGGAAATTAATAATAAAGGAGGAATTACATGGAATATTGATAATCGTATTCCGCACCACGACCATATTGAAATGAGCGGAAAACAAATTTCGGCAGTGGTTGAATACGGGGTAGAAGCCGACAAATCGTTTTTTATAAAAAGAAGTGTTGTGTGGCCAATGTTACGTACAATCCCGAATGATACACATGCCAGCTTAATACACATTTTCACCGACCATGTTATTTCACCGATAAAAATTGACGGAGATTTTATTCACGAAAAGGTTCAGCAAATTTTGTTAAACGGAACCCTTGAAGTACGCAGTAAAATAGGAAATAAAATTTTCCTGAAACGAACCATTTTCCCATCGATTGATAAACCGGTGTTTTGCGAAAATTACCGGATAAAGAATAGGAGTTCGAAAGCTGTTAAAATTGAAATACCCGTGATTAATAAAGTTGTGAAAACAGTAGAGGAAAAGGGCGTTTACGGTGAATATACAATGACTTTTAAAGTGAATGGAAGCGGATCTTTTACTCTTAACCCGAATAAAACAATCGAATTTTTTCTAACTATAACAGGCAAAAAACAGGGAGAGAACGATCAGGTTATCGACAACCAAAAAGAGCTGCGAAAGCGAAAAGGTCTTATTCAGCAATTTTGGAATAATCTGGTTTTAGAAACTCCCGATACAGTTTTAAATCGTGGTTTTGCGTTTGCAAAAATCAGGGCTGCCGAAAGTATCTATCAAACCAAAGGAGGCCCGATGCACGGTCCGGGCGGACTTTCGTATTATGCTGCTATTTGGGCAAACGACCAGGCCGAATATGTAAATCCGTTTTTCCCTTATTTGGGCTATAAATATGGAATTGAATCGGCGGTAAATTCCTACAAACTTTTTGCCCGTTTTATGAACGATGAATATAAACCAATTCCCAGCTCTATTATTGCCGAGGGAGTTGATGTGTGGAAAGGTGCCAAAGACCGTGGCGATGCGGCAATGATTGCTTACGGTGCTTCGCGGTTTGCTTTGTCTCTGGGCGACTGGAAAACAGCAGAAGAATTGTGGCCATTAATTGTATGGACACTCGAATACAACAAACGAAAACTGAATGTTGCGGGTGTCGTGAATTCCGACACCGATGAACTTGAAGGTCGTTTCCCCGCCGGAAATGCAAATCTCAGTACATCGTCGTTGTATTACGATGCACTCATCTCTGCAGCTTATTTGGGCGAAGCTTTAGAGAAAGACTCGAAACAAATAACAACGTACCGAAAGGAAGCCGAAACGTTGCGCGATAATATTGAGAACTATTTTGGAGCTACTGTTATGGGGTTTAAAACTTACCAGTATTACGAACGCAATAAAAAACTGCGTTCCTGGATCTGTATCCCATTAACCATGGGTATTTTCGATAGGAAAGAGGGCACAATCGATGCACTTTTTTCTCCTGAATTGTGGACAAAAGACGGTTTAGCAACTGTGAGTGGCGATAAAACTTTTTGGGATCGTGCAACATTATACGCACTGCGTGGTGTCCTTGCCGCCGGCGAAACAAAGCGCGGAATAGATTATTTAAAGTATTATACCAACCGCCGATTGCTGGGCGAACACGTTCCATATCCGGTTGAAGCGTACCCCGAAGGCGGACAAAGACACCTCTCGGCAGAAAGCGGATTGTATTGCAGAATTTATACCGAAGGACTTTTCGGAATTCGCCCTACCGGACTCAACTCGTTTAATTTAACACCTCGTCTTGCTACCGATTGGGAAAAAATGAGCTTGCGTAAAATACATGCTTTTGGCGAAATCTTCGATGTTGAAGTCTCAAAAACCGATACCGGGTTAGATGTTGTAATTTATAAAGATGATGCCATTTTTAAAGAGTATAAAATAAAAGATGGCGAGACAATAAATGTGAAGTTTTAATAAATACTCAAACCACATAGCTTTTCCGAAAACCTAAATGGATTGTGAGATGAAAAATTTCTGATACTAATTTTAAAAATGTAATAATATCATGCGACTCAAAACGAAATATCTATCTTTTGTGCTAATGACTTTAGGAATGTTTCTTTCCGCCAACTCGTTATTTGCGCAAGTTAAAATTGGAGTCTTTGCCGATTGTCAGTATTGCGATTGCGATGCTTGGGGCACCCGGTTCTATCGAAACTCGCTCGATAAGCTTAACGATTGTGTCGACGAATTTAATTCAACCGATGATATCGATTTTATTGTGGGGCTTGGCGATTTAATCGACCGCAACTTTTCGAGTTATAAAACGGTAAATGCGATTTTAGAAAAAGCTCATAAAACAGTTTATAATGTAGTAGGTAATCACGACTATTCCGTTGACCCACAATATTATAATGATGTTCCTAAGCAGCTTGGACTATCGCACACGTATTATACGGTTGAAAAAGGAGGGTGGAAGTTTATTTTTCTGAACGGCAACGAAATTACTTTTCAATCAACCGATAAGAAAGTGCTTCGAAAGGCCGATAAAATGGTGGCAAAACTCACCGCTTTAAAAAAACCAAATAACCAAAAGTGGAATGGCGGAATGAGTAAAAAGCAGGTAAAATGGTTAAAAAACGAATTGAAGAGTAGCGAAAAAGAAAAGTTAAAGGTTGTTCTGTTTTGTCATTTCCCAATCGAGCTAAACGAAATGCACTCGTTATGGAACAATGATGAAATTATGAAGCTAATAAATAAATTCGACTGTGTTAAGGCGTGGATTAACGGCCACGACCACTCGGGCGGATACATGCAACAAAATGGAATTCATTTTATTACTTTGAAAGGAATGGTTGAAACCGAGTCTGAAAATTCCTTTTCCGTCATCTCGTTTTCCGAAGAAAATATTAAAATCGATGCGTTTGGCCGGGGAGTGGATAGGAATTTGCCTGTTAGATAATTGGGGCTGAAATATTACTCTTTTTTAAACTTTTAAGCTTATTTATTGTTGCTTATTCCGAAGTAGTTAAAAACAAATAAAATTTTCGATTTTACGTTAAACAACTTCTTAGTAT
>WGCT01000091.1 GCA_015493625.1 Draconibacterium sp.
GAAGGAAAGAAATTGTAGATAATCTTTTTAAAGCAAAAAAGCAGGAGAAAGCAGGAGAAATAAGGTTCACTTCTCATATTAATCAACTGCCTTTGAATCTGATTTTTGGTTGAAAGTAGAAAAATCATTGAACATCCTTTTGAAAGTTCGTTAAGAACACATAAACTCTCCGGAAACTAAAAGGAGCATGGCGTTTCTCTGTTGCTTATGATATTCGAATAGTTTTTATTTCACAAAATCCAAGCCCACAAAAGCAATATTTGTTGATATAGGAAACCACAATGAAGTGTATTAATAACCTTTTTGCAGCCTAAGATTTCTTATTCCAAAATATCCATCTCCAGACAATCATAGTTTTTAGTTCCGATTTGTGCAACTATTAGAAACTGCTTTCAGTAAAAAGATAATTTTTTGTGGTGCGAACACATTAGTTTTGAATAAAATAAAAACAATGACACCACGAGAAAATATTTTAAAGGCGTTGCGTCGCGAAGGTTTCGATACTGTTCCTGTTGATTTTGTTTTGTGCGATTCGCAAATCGATGAATTTAAAAACCGTTTTGGCCACAGCGATTACGAAACTTATTTCGGCATGAGCCACCGTCCATTCGAATTGAATGTTCAGCGAAACTACACTTTTGGCCCCGACTTGTTTAAACGCGAAACTCTGCCCGACAGTACTGTTTTCGACGAATATGGAATTGGCCACTCGAAAGGCTCGTCGGCAGCTTTTCACATGACCCGCATGCACCACCCGTTAAAAGGTGCAGATTTAAATGAAATTCTCGACTATCCGTATCCCACAGTCCCGGTCGGTGAACTTGAAAATGTAAAAAAAATAGCAAACGGTTTTCATTCAAAAGGGTTGGCATCGCTGGCTTTTATGCAAATGACAGTTTTTGAAGCGTCGTGGTATTTGCGTTCGATGGAGGAGCTGATGATTGATATGATGATGCAGGATGAAAAGGCAACGGCACTGCTCGATATGATTACAGAATTTGCCATTTCGAAAGCGGTAACTTATGCAAAAGCAGGTGTCGATATTCTTTCGCTTGGCGACGATATTGGTGCCCAGACTTCAATTTTAATTGATGTTGAATTGTGGGAGATTTGGCTAAAGCCCAGATTGGCAAAAGTAATTGCGGCTGCAAAACAGGTCAACCCAAACATCATAATTTTTTATCACTCCTGTGGCCACATTACACCGTTTATCGAGCAACTGATTGAAATTGGAGTGGAAGTACTCAATCCAATTCAGCCCGAATGCATGAGTTTCGACGAAGTTCACGATAAATATGGGAAACGCCTGTCGTTTTGGGGCACTTTAGGAACGCAGGAATTGTTACCTTTCGGAACAAAAGAGGAGGTTTACAAAACAACGCTTTCGAGGCTGAACAAAATGGGCGAACAAGGTGGCTTGGTAATTGGACCAACGCACATGGTAGAGCCCGAAGTTCCGTGGGAGAACCTGACCGCCATAATTGAAGGAGTTAAAACCTTTGAGCAAAACAGAAGATAATGAGTAATCTCGATATCATAATTTTTGTTGTTTACGGTGTAATAATTATTGGTGTTGGCAACTTTCTGGCACGCTCGAAAGGCAGTGGACAAAGTAGCGAAAACTACTTTTTTGCCAATAAAACGTTGCCCTGGTTTTTGGTGGGCAGTTCAATAATTGCAGCCAATATTTCGGCCGAACAGTTTATTGGAATGTCGGGTTCGGGGTTTGCAATAGGGTTGGGAATTGCAACTTACGAGTGGATTGCCGCCCTGATTTTAATTGTGGTTGCCAAATATTTCCTTCCTGTTTTTATCGACAAAAAAATATTTACAATGCCGCAGTTTCTGGCACTCCGTTACGATAATCGCATAAAAACAATACTCGCAATTTTCTGGATTTCTCTATTCGTATTTGTCAACCTTACCTCAATTTTATACCTTGGTGCGCTAACGTTGAAATCGATTTTCGGGATAAAACTGATTTATGGAATCATCGGGTTGGCCGTTTTTTCGTTGCTTTACACTATTGTTAACGGACTAAAAGCTATTGCAAGCACCGATATTATTCAGGTGTTTTTTTTATTAATTGGCGGGTTGGTTACAACGTGGTTTGCTGTAAATAGTGTGGGCGGAAACACTGGAATCATCAATGGTTTTGAGACAATGTTTGCCGAAATTCCCGATAAATTTCATATGATTATTAAACACACCGACCCCAACTATTTTTACCTCCCCGGAATTCGTGCTATTGTAGGTGGAATATGGATTGCAGGTATCTACTATTTTGGCGCCAACCAGTACATTATTCAAAAAGCATTTGGCGCAAAAAGTTTAAGAGAGGCGCAACGAGGAATGGTTTTCGCCGGCTACCTGAAACTCATTCTGCCGTTTGTGGTTGTAATTCCGGGTATCGCGGCATTCGCACTCGGAGCCGACCTTGCAAAACCCGACGAAGCGTACCCATGGATTTTGGCAAATATTGTTCCGGCAGGTATTAAAGGATTGATTTTTGCCGCACTCATTGCCGCAATTGTCTCGTCGTTCAGCGCAATAATAAACAGCACTTCCACCATTTTTACAATAGATTTGTACAAACCGTACATCAACAAAAATGCTTCGGAAAAACAACTTGTTACCGTGGGAAGAATCTCTGGAGTTGCAGCAATGGCAATCGCAGTTATTGTTGCTCCACTTCTGGGCAGCATCGACCAGGCATTTCAGTTTATTCAGGAATATACCGGAATGATTAGCCCCGGAATTACCGCCATCTTTGTGTTCGGGATGTTTTGGAAACGGACAACTTCAACCGCGGCACTTTGGGGAACAATTTTATCAATTCCGGTATCGGCAGCAATTAAATTCCTGATTCCCGGAATGCCATTTCTCGACCAAATGATGGTTTCGTTTATAATCATTTCAATCGTTATTGTTGTAATTTCGCTACTCGATAAAAAGGAAAATCAAACCAAAGGGTTGGAGATTTCGCGACAAATATTTAGAACCGACAAACTGTTTAATTTGCTTTCAATCATTATACTAATCATATTTTCAGCCATTTATATTATTTTCTGGTAATTCAAAAACCTATTTTATGAAAACAATACAGTTTCAAATCACTCTTTTATTAACCATTATTTTATTCGGATGCAATGCAAAATCTGAATTCAAAAAAATAGAAGTTGCAGGTGTTCAGAACCCTGAAATCTCGTTAAACGGTATCTGGAAGTTTTCGATGGAGCCACCGGAAAAGTTCTGGAAGAACAACATCGACACAAAAAAC
>WGCT01000092.1 GCA_015493625.1 Draconibacterium sp.
AGCCCACTCGATTTGGTGAAATTTACAGCAGCATATGCTACTTGGGTAAAACAGAGTACTACAAATAAACAGCTTAAAATTGTTGTTGGACGCGATGCCCGTATCTCGGGTGAAATGGTAAGTTCAATTGTTGTTGCAACATTAACCGGAATGGGTTGTAACGTAGTAAATATTGGACTGGCAACCACTCCTACCACCGAAATTGCTGTTGTTGAAGAGCAAGCCGATGGCGGAATTATTTTAACAGCAAGTCATAACCCGAAGCAGTGGAATGCTTTAAAACTATTAAATAACAAAGGTGAGTTTTTAAATGCTACTGAAGGTGCAACGGTTCTAGAAATTGCCGAATCGGAAAATTTCTTGTTTGCCGAGGTTGACGATTTGGGCACGGTATCTGGAAAAGATTATACCGATTTTCATGTTCAGCATGTATTAAATTTAAATTTGGTTGATGTTGAAGCAATAAAAGCAGCCAATTTTACTGTTGCCATCGATGCGGTAAACTCGGTGGGAGGAGTTGCTATGCCGGCTCTTTTTAAAGCGCTGGGCATTAAAACTATTGTTGAAATTAACTGCGAGCCTACCGGACATTTTGCACACGTTCCGGAACCACTTCCCGAAAATCTGGTTGAAACATCGGAGATTATTAAAAAGAGTAATGTAGATGTTGGCTTTGTGGTTGACCCCGATGTTGACCGCCTTGCCATTATAAACGAAGACGGCACCATGTTTAACGAAGAGTACACACTGGTTGCCATTGCCGATTATGTTTTGAGTAAAACCCCGGGAAATACGGTTTCCAATTTATCGTCGAGCAGGGCATTACGTGTTATTACCGAAAAGCACGGGCAGAGTTATTCGGCAGCAGCAGTGGGCGAAGTAAATGTAGTTGCAAAAATGAAAGCAACAAATGCAGTTATTGGTGGCGAAGGAAACGGAGGTGTTATTTATCCGGCAAGCCACAGCGGACGCGATGCTCTGGTAGGAGCAGCTCTGTTTTTGTCGCACTTGGCAAAATTGGGAGTAAAATGTTCGGCGTTGCGGAAAACTTATCCCGACTATTTTATATCGAAAAACAAAATTGAACTTACACCCGAAATTGATGTTGACGGCATTTTGTTAAAAATGAAAGAGAAATATTCGGGCGAGCAGGTTACCGATATCGATGGAGTAAAAATAGATTTTGAAAATTCCTGGGTACATCTGCGTAAATCGAATACCGAGCCAATAATCAGAATTTATGCCGAAGCCGATTCGATGAAAAATGCCGAAAATTTAGCAGAAAAAATAATTGAACAAATAAAAGAGTTAATTTAAAATAGGCAAAAGGCGGTGGCGGTGAGCTTATACTCAATTAACCCGATACATTTCGAAAATCCGTTTAACATTATGCAATTTCACTCTTAATAAAACAGCGAACAAAGCCTCTTTTTTACAACATTGCTAATTTATAGAGAAATGAAGTTAATTTGATTTGCGATAGACTGATTATCACGCAGAAAAATGTATTTTTGTCGCTTTCAAAACAGATATTAAAAAGCTGCAAAAATGAAAAGGGTAAAAATTAAAGATATTCTACAAAAAGGAGAACCGGGCAATGAAGTTGTTGTAAAAGGTTGGGTTCGAACAAAACGCGGGAGCAAAAATGTTAATTTTATTGCGTTAAACGACGGGTCAATTATTCATAACTTACAAGTAGTAGTTGATGTCGATAATTTCGACGATTCACTTTTACGTGACATTAATACCGGAGCAGCACTGTCGGTAAGCGGAAAACTGGCCGAGTCGGCAGGAAGTGGACAGGCAATTGAAATGATTGCTGAAAAAGTTGAGTTGCTGGGAGGTGCCGACCCCGACAAATTTCCAATTCAACCCAAACGTCATACACTCGAATTTTTACGCGAAAACGCCCATTTACGTTTTCGCACCAATACGTTTAGTGCGGTTTTTCGTGTTCGTCATGCCATGGCTTTTGCCGTTCATAAATTCTTTAACGAGAAAGGATTTAACTATTTGCATACGCCAATAATAACTGCCAGCGATGCCGAAGGAGCAGGGCAAATGTTTAGGGTGAGCACCCTCGATGCAAAAAATCCGCCACTTACCGACGAAGGCGAAGTAGATTATACTCAAGACTTTTTTGGGAAGGCAACAAACTTAACCGTTTCGGGGCAACTCGAAGGCGAATTAGGAGCATTGGCACTGGGTGAAATTTATACATTCGGACCAACGTTCAGAGCCGAAAATTCGAATACAACCCGCCACCTTGCCGAATTTTGGATGATTGAACCCGAAATGGCTTTTTACGATTTAAAAGACAATATGGATTTGGCCGAAGAGTTTTTAAAATCGTTAATAAAATATGCGCTCGACAACTGTATGGACGACCTTCAGTTTTTAGCCGGACGATTGAAACAAGAGGAGAAAAGCAAACCGCAAAACCAGCGCTCGATGGACTTAATTGAGAAACTGGAGTTTGTTTTAAACAACAATTTTATTCGGATTACCTATTCCGAAGCCATTGATATTTTAATAAACTCGAAACCGTATAAAAAGAAAAAATTTCAATTCCCGGTTGAATGGGGCGTCGACCTGCAAAGCGAACACGAACGCTACCTGGTAGAAAAACATTTTAACTGCCCTGTAATTTTAACCGATTATCCGAAAGACATTAAAGCATTTTATATGAAACAAAATGCCGATGGGAAAACCGTTGGTGCTATGGATGTTTTGTTTCCGCAAATTGGCGAAATAATTGGTGGCTCGCAACGCGAAGAGAGTTTAGAAAAGCTCGAAACCAGAATGAAAGAGATGAATGTACCTGCCAAAGAGATGGACTGGTATTTAGATACACGCCGGTTTGGGTCGGTTGAACACAGTGGTTTCGGACTGGGGTTCGAACGATTAATTCTGTTTATTACCGGAATGGGAAATATCCGCGATGTAATTGCATTTCCTCGTACACCCAAAAATGCTGAATTTTAAATTCGACTTTAAACAACTTCAATTTGTACTTGCTTTATTCCGAACATCGGTTCAACAAAAAATTTTATATTGAAAAAAGTTTTGTTGAACCTTTTTTTTATCTCTGAACTCCGAAAAAAATAGTATTTTTGCGAAGTTAACAATTGGGATATGGAGCAACGACTAACATTACAACAAAAACTGCTTCAGAAGCTTTCGCCGCAACAAATACAGGTTATAAAGCTTCTGGAAATCCCAACCGTACAACTCGAACAGCGAATTAAAAAAGAGCTCGAAGAAAACCCGGTTCTCGAAATTGAATCGGACAATATGGAAGTTGTTGACGATACAACTCCTCAAGATTCGGAACAGGAAAAAGATATTGATAACGATGAATTTTCTTTCGACGACTATTATGCTGAAGATGAAGACATTCCGTCGTACAAACTGAATGCAAAGAACTATTCGAAAGACGATAAGTACATCGACATTCCCTTTTCGGTTGGAACAACTTTTCACGAATTTTTACAAGAACAGCTGGGATTGCTGTCGCTATCCGACGAAGAGAAACAACTGGCGGAATACATTATTGGTAATATTGACGACGATGGATATTTGCGCCGCGACCTATTATCGATTTCCGATGATTTAGCATTTAATATGAATCTTGATGTTCCGGAAGAGAAGTTGTTGAAAATTTTACTCGACATTCAGCAGTTCGATCCTCCTGGAGTGGGAGCACGCAGCTTGCAAGAGTGTTTGCTTATTCAGCTAAAACGTAAAAATAACGACGAATTAAAGCTGGCAATTAAAATTGTTGAGGACTTTTTCCCCGAGTTCACTAAAAAACACTACTCGAAAATACAGAGTAAACTCGAGCTTACCGAAGCGCAGTTAAAAGAGGCAATCGACCATATTTTAAAACTTAACCCAAAACCGGGAAGTTCGTATAGTAATCCGTTAAATAAGGCTAACCAGCATATTGTCCCCGATTTTATCCTCGACAATATTGACGGAGAGCTTAATCTTACGTTAAACCAGCGAAATGTTCCAAACTTAATTATTAACGAATCGTATTTGGGAATGCTTCGCGCGCTTGGCGAAAGTCATAAACAGAAGAAGCAAAACAACAAAGAGGCGTTACAATTTGTAAAACAGAAACTCGATTCGGCAAAATGGTTTATCGATGCTATTCAGCAACGCCAAACAACACTGCTATTAACAATGTCTGAGATTATTAATTTTCAGAAAGAGTATTTTCAGGATGGCGATGAATCTAAATTAAAACCTATGATTCTGAAAGATATTGCAGAACGGATTAATTTGGATATTTCAACTGTTTCGCGCGTATCGAACAGCAAATACATTCAAACTCATTTTGGAATTTATCCGTTAAAATATTTCTTTTCGGAAGGAATGCAAAAAGATGATGGAGAAGAAGTCTCGACTCGCGAAATAAAGAAAATATTAAAAGAGTGCATTGAGGCTGAAGACAAACATAAACCTTTAACCGACGAAAAACTGGCTTCAATACTTAAAGAAAAATCGTATAATATTGCACGTCGCACTGTTGCCAAATACCGCGAACAACTAAATATTCCGGTTGCTCGTTTGAGAAAAGAGTTATAGTATGTCTGAGAAAATTTCCAAGATTATTTCCTATATTTTTCATCCTGTATTAATTCCTACATTAGGGTTCTTACTGCTGTTTAACTCGGGTTTTTATTTTTCTTTGCTAACCTGGGATGCAAAACGATTTGTGCTGCTTGTGGTTTTGTTAACAACCGCGCTTTTGCCCATTATCTCGGTTGGTATACTTTCGTTAAACCCTAAATTTAACATTGCAATGGAACAGAGTAAAGATCGTATTCTTCCGCTTTTATCGTCGTCGGTTTTCTATTATCTTGGTTCTGTTTTGTTGGGCCGAATGCGAGCATTTCCTATTTTTAAACTCTTTTTAATGGCATCGGTTTTGGTAATAATTATTGTGTTGCTTGTTTCGTTTAAATGGAAAATAAGTAACCATATGGCGGCAGTTGGCGGAATGACAGGAACCATTTTTGCTCTTTCGTTCCGAACCGGTGTAAATCCGGTATGGTCGCTTCTGTTTGTTGTTTTAGTCTCGGGAGTTGTTGGTACTGCCCGGCTTGTACTTAAAAAACATAATCTAAAACAGATTGTTGCCGGTTATGCCGTGGGGTTTGCAACGCTTTACGGAGTAATTTATTTTATTTGACTTTAAACAACTTCTATATCTAAATGGGTTGAGCATTCTCAACTTCAAACAAAAAAATGACTAATTTCCCACGGCTGATATCTTTTTGTCCAGCCGGTATTCCTTTCATCGTTATGAGCCGCAAAATGTTTACGGCTCACTTTAAAAAGTTGTGGAGTAGCAATAGATTAATATAAATTCCTGTGGGGAATGAAGCGAGAAATTATTGTAAAGAAATGATATAAACCTTATTCTTAGGTTCTATAGCTTAGTAGTCTATTGGGCTAACAAGTTGCATCAAACCGTATTAACCTTATTCTAAATATAAAGATTGATTAGATTAACCAAAAAGAACAGGACAAGAAATTATCTCGGCAAACGAGTTTACTGCCAGAATGTATCTGTATAAATTAGTTAGCGATGCTAAAAATAGGTTGCAGTGACGGAGACTTATATAATTATACTTTGAATTAATTCTTTTCAAAAACATAAATTACCGAGCTGCATTTTGCTTTATTTATTAAACTATCTAACCAAGAAATTCCTCCGTTAAAAATGCCTTTGAAAAGTGAGAGAGATGATTTTTTATATTTTTCGCTAAGCATAGAAACGTAAAACGAGTCGAACGGCATGGTGTGCAGACTTGCCAATTTGAAACCATGTTTCTCTCCAAATTGTTTCATTTGTTCGGGGGCAAAATGCCAAATATGGCGCGGCACATCGTAAGCAGCCCAAAACTGTTTGTAATGTTTTGCATCGTACGAATCGTGGTTTGGAACAGCAATTATTAATTTCCCGTCGGTTTTTAGCAAACTCGAAAATGCGTCCATGTTTTCGCTTAATTGATGAATATGTTCCAAAACGTGCCAAAGCGAAATTACATCGTACTCATTTTCTTTAAGTTTAAAAAGTTCTTCGGCGGGTAAGTTTTCGAGATTAAATTCAGCTTTTGCAAACTTTCTGGCGTCGTCGCTTTTTTCAATTCCGGTAACGTGCCAGCCATATTCACGCATCTCATTCAGAAAAAAACCTGTTCCGGTACCAACATCTAAAATGTGCCCGTTCTGCATTGCAGCAGCTTTTTCAACCAATCGTCTTTTTCTGCCAAGCATATATTTTCTAACCCGGTGATAAACGGAATTTACTAACCCTTTTGTTGTATTCGAATGAGATATGTAATTTTCAGATTGATAATAACTTCCAATGTTTTCCTCGTCTTCAATCTCTTCGGTTATTTTAAACCCACAACGGTTACACTGTTTTATTTTGAATTTTTCATTCGATACAAAATAATCGGTACAAGTTAAAAAAGAAGAAAACTCGTTTCCGTTGCAAACCGGACAAATATTTACATTGAATTTAGCCATTTCTAAAATTTTGCGCAAGATAATAATTCTCCTTTTATTTCTAATTCTTACAACTTTTTTGGCTGAACAAAAAAAGCCACAGATTCACATATTT
>WGCT01000093.1 GCA_015493625.1 Draconibacterium sp.
GCCGACTATATTCCTCCTGTTATTCCGAATTATACGCATTATAACAAGGACTATTACGACAAAATGGTTGCCGAAGGTAAACCTACACAGGAGTCTCCCTGGGGATTTCAGGAGATATATATTAAAAATGCTAAAGTACATAATGTTTCATCTATCGATGAATATAAACATGTAATTAGTTTTAATACAGATGGTACATCATGGGTAGATGGTAAAACTCATATTATTAACTTTGCAAGTGGAGAGTATAGTATTCCTAATGGCAGCAGTTATTACGTTATGATAGTGCCTGCAAGAACTATAATTCAAGGAGCAGGTATGGGCGAAACTATTTTTAAAGCCGTCGATGAAATTGCTCCGAAAGATACCTATCATTTTAGAAGGTTATTTAATTTAGAATATGCCACCCACGATGTGGTTGTTAGAGGAATAAGTTTTTATAACGAAACCTCAGATAACAAATGGGGACTCTTCCATTCAAATGGATCAAGAGATCGCGAAAACTACCTTTTTGAAAACATCGAATTTGACGACACCTTTGGTGCGATTGGTAAAAAACCTTACAATAGTAATTTCATTACTTTTAGAGGATTGAGAAAAAGAATTGGTAACACTACCCAAAGGATTAATGATAACTTTACTGTTCCGGTTCCAAATGCATATCAATTTCATGGTATGAACGATGATAATGTAACATTAGCCGGACAAGTGGGTATGAGAACCGGGAATAGCGTTGTTTTTCACGATTGCGAATTGGGCGATGCTATTTCGGCAACAATCGACATCTACAATAACTATATCGAAATGGTTGGCATTAGTTTTATCGATCCGTTACACGACCATTCGGTAAAATGTCCAAATGGAAACCACCTCTATATTCACGATTGTACATTTAATCTTCGCTACTCTCAATCAATAATGCAAGATGGTGGCCATTGGAATCCTACTTTTTTCACCCACGAGGGAGGTCAATTAGCCAATTACCACTTTAAAAATCTGGAACTTACAAGAGCCCACCAACAAATAACAGCCATAAGCAAATCCGGTACTACAATAACATATGTGGAGTCTGAACCTTTTATGATTTACGATAATCGAGCTAATAATATTTCAGGAGACATGGTATGGGAAAACATCAGCTTTAACGGGTACAGCAGTGAGCATCAAGTTGTTGGTTATCCATATGTTCAGGCCAAAAGGGGTTTTCAGGCCATAAATTATACAAGTTTTGTTGCAAAATCGGCACAAATGAGATCGGGGAATAGTAACTGGAGAGGAAACTATACTGTAACTGTTGATAACAGGTCAGGAACTTCGAAAGAAGACATTGCAGGTGTTTATTCATGGGGACAAAAAACCGATGGCAGCATCGATTTTCCCAGAGATAACAGGACTTTTAATGGCACAAAAACGGAAATGGAAAATCAGCCATATGTGAAAATGAAAAGGTCAACAGTTAAAACTATTTATAATGCCAGGTTAATACCAACAGATGTTTCGGATATTACCGATAATGCTATCAACCTGAGTGTTTATCCAAATCCGGTAAAGGAAATAATGAATGTAAAAAGTGCCAAAAGCATACGTTCAATTTCTATTACAAATATTGCAGGGCAAGAAGTTTTTAAAGCAAATCTTTCTTCGAACAAAATTGCCAGAGTTAACACATCAGGTTTAAATAGTGGTATTTATTTTATAAAAGTTATTACTGTAGATGGAGAATTTTCAACAAAAAAGATAGTTAGACAGTAGAGACCACTTTTATTCTTAAAGGGTGTACTACAATATCCACTTTTATGCGTTTTTTCAAGGCTTTTTCAGCAAACTTTATAGTAAAAATATTGCTGTTTTGCCTAACCCCTTTTTTTTTGTGGATTTTGTAGTACACCTTTTGTTTAATATCGACTTGAGTTTTTGTTTTATAAAGGATGAAACAATGAAAAAGAAATTAAGTATTACTAAGATTTTATTTATAAGTATCTTCTTACTATTAACGGGGCAAACTGTTTCTGCTCAATATGTTCCTCCTATTATGGAGGGCTTTACCACTTACAACAGAAATTATTACAACAAAATGGTTGCCGAAGGTAAACCTACACAGGAATCACCTTGGGGATTTCAGGAAATGTATATAGCCGATTCTGTGGTACACAATGTTTCGTCTATCGCTGAATATAAAAATGTAATTAATTCTAATACAAACGATTGGGCGTGGGCAGATGGTAAAATCCATATTATTAATTTTGCCAGTGGCGAGTATATTGTTTCTAATGGCACCAATTATTACCTTATGTTAGTTCCTGCAAGAACTGTTATTCAGGGAGCAGGAATGGGAAAAACTATTTTTAAAGCTGTCGATGAAATTGCTCCGGATGATAAATACCATTATAGAAGATTGCTTAATTTAGGGTATGCCACCCACGATGTGGTTCTTCGAGATTTCAGTTTTTACAACGAAACAAAAGATAATAAATGGGGTCTCTTCTTTGCCAATGGAGCCAGAGATCGTGAAAACTACCTTTTTGAAAACATAGAATTTGACGATAGCTTTGGTGCTATTGGCAAAAAACCTTACAATAGCAATTTCATTACTTTTAGAGGGTTGAAAAAAAGAATAGGCAATACAACTGACAGAATTAATGCAAATTATAAAACCCCAGTTCCAAATGCATATCAATTTCGCAGTATGAACGATGATAATGTAACATTAGCCGGACAAGTAGGTATGAGAACAGGGAATAGCGTAGTGTTTCACGATTGCGTGTTGGGAGATGCAATTTCGGCAACAATCGACATCTACAATAACTATATCGAAATGGTTGGCATTAGTTTTATCGATCCTCTACACGACCATTCGGTAAAATGTCCAAATGCAAACCACCTCTATATTCACGATTGTACATTTAATCTTCGCTACTCTCAATCAATAATGCAAGATGGTGGCTATTGGAATCCAACTTTTTTCACCCACGAGGGAGGTCAATTAGCCAATTACCACTTTAAGAATTTAAAATTTACAAGAGCCCACAAAAATATAACAGCCATAGGCAAAGACGGTACTACAGTAACATATGTGGAATCTGAGCCATTTATGATTTACACAAATCGAAAGAATAATGTTTCAGGAGACATGGTTTGGGAAAACGTCAGCTTTAACGGTTACAGTAGTGCACATCAGGTTGTTGGCTATCCTTATGTCCAGGCCGACAAAGGTTTTCAGGCCATAAATTATACACGTTTTATTGCAAAGTCTGCACAATTGAAATCGGGGAATAATAACTCGCGGGGAGACTATACTGTACCTGTCGATACCAGAACTGGAACTTCGAAAAAAGACATTACAGGTGTTTATTCATGGGGACAAAAAACAGATGGCAGTATCGATTTTCCCAGAGATAACAGGACTTTTAAAGGTACCAAATCTGAAATGGAGAATCAGCCATATGTTAAAATGTATAATGCCATGGTTAAAACTATTTACAATAAACGATTAACAGGGGCAGGTAGATGATACAGGAATCTCTGTAGCAGCTTAAGTGGCTTTTGAAATTAGTGAAATGGGAAAAATGAAAATATTTAAAAAGAAATTAAGCATTAATAGAATCTTATTTTTAAGTATCTTTTTAATGTTAACGGGGCAAACTGTTTTTGCTCAAAACTATGTTCCTCCTGTAATGGAAGGCTATTCCCATTACAATAAAGACTATTACGACAAGATGGTAGCCGAAGGTAAACCAACACAGGAAACTCCCTGGGGATTTCAGGAAATATATATAAAAAATGCTGTAGTACATAACGTTTCATCTATCGATGAATATAGAACTGTAATTAATTTTAATTCATATAGTTCGGTATGGGCAGATGGTAAAACCCATATTATTAATTTTGCAAGTGGCGAGTATATTATTCCTAACGATGATAGTTATTACATCATGAAAGTGCCTTCAAAAACCATTATTCAGGGTGCAGGTATGGGGAAAACTATTTTTAAAGCAGTCTATGAATGGTCAGGGGACGATCAAAAAAGACTATTTGCCTTAGAAAATAGTGAAGATATAGTTATTAGAGATATAAGTTTTTATAACGAAACAAAAGATAACAAATGGGGGTTCATACGTGCAACCGATTGGCATAGTGCAACCCGGGAAAACTTTTTATTAGAAAATATTGAATATGATGATTTTTTTGGAGCTCTAGGAGTGGGTGGTGCTGATGATGTATGTAAATATAATTTTATTACATACAGAGGTTTAAGAAAGAGAATAGGCAATACAACTGCTAGAATTAAAGCCAATTATACAATTCCCGTTCCTTCTTCATATCAATTTCCCGGTTCGAATGATGAGCATATTTGTCTTGCCGGACAAATAGGAATAAGAGCCGGGAACAGTGTAGTGATTCATGATTGCATAGTAGGTGACAATATTTCTGCAACTATCGATATTTATAATAATTATATCGAAATGGTAGGAATAAAATTTATAGACCCGTTACACGACCACTCGGTTAA
>WGCT01000094.1 GCA_015493625.1 Draconibacterium sp.
ATTGTTTTAACAATCCATAATTCTCACGAAGATAATTTGCCAATTTCGCCACTGCACGCCCCCTGTGACTGATTTTATTTTTATCGGCAAGGTTCATCTCGGCAAACGATGTTTTTAGTCCGGCAGGCTGAAAAACAGGGTCGTATCCAAATCCTGAATCTCCTCTTTTTTGGGTAAGAATTTGGCCTTCAACAACTCCTTCAAACTGACTCTCCTTGCCATCTAAAATAAGCGAAATTACAGTTCTAAAACGGGCATTTCGATTCTTTTTATCCGCAAGTTTTTTAAGCACTTTATTCATATTTGCCTCCGGATTTTTTTCTTCGCCGGCATAGCGGGCCGAATAAACTCCCGGCTCGCCATCTAATGCTTCAACTTCAAGTCCGGTGTCGTCGGCAAAACACGAGTAGCCATATTTTTCGAAAATATAAGTCGATTTTTGCCGGGCGTTTCCCTCGAGTGTCGGCTGCTCTTCCGGAATTTCCTCGGTGCATCCAATATCTTTTAAACTCAGCAATTTTATTTCGTTTCCCAGAATCGCTTGCAGCTCTTCCAGTTTATGTTGGTTGTTTGTGGCAAAAACTAATTCCATAATTATAAATATTTGACCAAAAGTAACTAAAAAGGGTTGAATAGGATAAAAAAGTTAATGCTTATTTTGGTGTTAACCAATTCGTTCTATCCACTTTAATCCCGGCTTTACGCCCCGAGAAATAGCGAATAATCCGCCATTACACTCACTCTATTAATTCTATTTTTAGGTTGTCTATTTGGAAACGTGCTCCCTTTATATTCCAAAAATATATTTTGATAAGATCGCCTTGCTGAAGTTTGTTTTTTGTGTCAACAACAAAAGCTGCCCGGCTCCATTTATCGGGATATTTGGCAAACTTATTAATTTTAGAAACCTTGTAAATCTGTTTTTCCCCGGCTCGTTTAACTGAAAAAACCTCAATTATATCGGTAATTTTTTCTTCCATCATAAAATCTACAATCATCGAGATTTTGTTCGCCGAGTGTATTTTCTCATCAACGGGTATTTCTGCCGAAAATCCCCACTCATCATTTTTTCCATAAAAATAACTTCTATTCCCACTAACCGAATCTACTTTAATCCTCGAATTATCGTATTTTGGGTTACCTGAATTTCCCGGCTCGAAGTCGCTGAAAAACAGATAGTCATGTTTTGCTGCCTCGTTTATCAGCAAAATACAACCCGAGTTATTTCCTCTTTTCTGATCGACAACAGTGGGATAAAACGATTTTACAAGTTCAATTAAATCGCTGCTTACAATACTTCCCTGCCATGCAAATGCAAAATATTTGGTTTTTGAATTCACTAAAAAAGAACTTAGTTCCGGAATATTTGTCTTCTCGTCGATGTAACAAATTGTATCGGCAAATTGCAGATTTCTCAACTCGTTGCTTTGTGTACTTAGCAGAATATTAATGTCGTTGTTGTATCTGTTTTGCCACTCCTCGGTTTTCTCTGTAATTAATGTGGTTAATCCCAACTTGTTTTTCTTATAAAAATGTCTGTGAACCAAGCTTGTTAGAATGAAAACCAGCAGGAGAAACAGACCCCAAAAAATCAGACGTTTTTTCTTTTCAGGATACCGGGATAAAAAATAGTAAACAGAAAATGCAACCAGAATTAGTACGATAAGAATGGTAAAAATATAGGCCAACTTAATTTCCGTATTTGTGTATTCGAACAAAACGGTATGTTTTCCCGCAGGCACTAAAACAGCCATGTGTGCAAAGTTGCTGTTAATTAAGTTTTGTTTTTCCCCATCGACAAAAACTTCCCACCCGTTATAAATATTTTGCTGATAAACAAGCAATTGAGGGTGCTTTGTAACTGTTTTTACCTCAATTTTTGTTGGCGAAAAATCGCTGATATTCAGCTTGTCGTTTTTGTCGGCAAGTAAATTTAGTTTGTGTAAAAAGTTGAAATCAGTATCGGCAACAAAAACGGTGTTCGCATTAAAATTTTCAATCAAAGTATTTTCTCTTATATCGGCCGAAAGATAAACAACTGGCTCTTTTTTTACGGCTTCCAGCAAATCGGGATAATTATCGGCGAGGTATGTGTAACCGTTTAATTTAAAAGAAACCAACCCATCGAATGTTACCTTTTTAGGGAAAATATTGTTGTTCATAAAGATAAAATCATTCTGTGCATTCTTATCCGAATTCTCACCAATGGGATTAAGGGTGGGAATTGGAAATCCCTTTGGAGACGATTTAAGGTATTTGTAAAATTGAATTGGATTTGTTTTTCCAATTACCGTGTAGTGAATATTTAACTGTGTTGAAATTATTCCATCGATAACAAATAAAAAAAGTACCGCTGTGGCAAAATATTGTGTCGATTTGATTTTCCAAATCAACAAAATAAAGGTCGATAAAATAATAATCTGGACGATTCCCTGAAAAATTATATTGTCGAATTTTGTTGAATTGAACAACTCATCAACAAAACTTTTCCCCGGAATAAAAAAGGCAAACTGCTCTATTTTACTGCTCGAATAAACAACTAATGCGAGTAGTATAAAAAGAATAGTTCCTGATACTATCAATAACCGCTTTCTGTCTGTTTTGCCAAATTGCAACACATTTACATTGATACCTATAAACGCCAGGAAACTAAAAATGGTAAATGCCCTGAAAATAGAGGGGTACTGAAATAGATTCATAAACGGCGCAAATTTATAGAGGAACCCTCTTAAAAAAAACTGATTACCAAACGAAGCCAAAAGGGAGAAAACTCCGAAAAACAGAATTAAATAAGCTTCTCTATTTTTGGTTTTTTTGGTTAAACTAAATAAAAATAAAATCAGACTTATTATTCCGAAATAGCCGTTCGACATGGAAGTGTCGGTTCCAAAAAACGGAGCATCGTTACCTGTTGCCATGGGCAAAACAAACGACAAAACAGACTGAACGGAAAACGAATGTTTTAGTGCCAAATTTATTGGAAGCCCTCCGAACCGACTTAAAAAAGGGGAGATTTGCCAGTATGCTAAAATCAATACCGTGCTGAAAAGAATGACGATAATAGATAATACTGAGTGGTAAATAAGCGACCTTTTAAGGTAACTTTTATCGGCAACATTAATCGATATGTAATAGATAAACAGGGTTAAAAG
>WGCT01000095.1 GCA_015493625.1 Draconibacterium sp.
AAATATTATTCGGGAACAAGTTTTAATCGCCGTAAAACAGCTTTTGCATCTTCTTCAAAATATCCTTGTTTATTAATTATTGCCAATAACTCTTGCTCGGCTTCAATTTTCTTTCCCAGTCTCAGATAACAGAGACTTCTATACCACTCTGCCTCTTCAACAAATAAGTTATTTCCGTTTTTAATAACCTTTGTATAATCGTGAATGGCCTGCTTCAGTTTACCCATTTCTTGCCAACTGGCACCAGCATAAAATCTAAAAACAGGGTTATTGCTTGATAGCTCGTCGCTTCCGTCTAACAATTTAACCACCTCTGAATATTCGCCATTGGCAAATGCGTGTTGCGCTTTTTGTAATAACGTAACGTTTGTCGACACCGAACGCTCGGCCGACCATTCGGGCAACTTAAAAAACTTATTGTATGTATTTTGCACCGAGAAATAGCCACTGCTGAAGACACCTCCAATTGCAATAAGAAGTACTACCACTGCAACACTTGTCCGTATAAAACTATTCAACTTAAACGAAACAGCAGGTATTAATCTTCGGGTTTTGTTCTCCCCGGCTAAATCTTTTGCTTTATTTAATTTTGCCCGCAATTCCCGAATATCTGTTTCGCCAATTGTTTCGTTAATTTGACGACGCAATTTAACTTCAGCCAATAAATCGGAATTTTCTTTTAGCTCGGCATTAAATACTTCGAGCAAACCTTCGTCCAACTCGCCCTCAATAAAGTCTTCAATCTCTTGTTCGCTAACATTCCACGATGTTTCTGTTTTTATAATTCTTGAAATACGACTTCTCAAATCAATCACATCGTTTTCGGCAAGTGCCGCTTCAATCTCCTTATGAAGTTCAATATCGCTTTTTAATTCACGACTATTCCGAAGTTCTTCTTCAAACTCAGCCAATTGCTCCTGGCTTAAATCGTTGTTTAAGAAACCATCAATCTCCTCAATACCAAATCGTGGCTCCATCGATTTTGCCACTTCCGACAAAGTGTGCCGGAGATTAAGAATATCTTTTTCAAGAATTGCCTCTTCAATTCCATCAAACTCTTCAAAGTTAAATTCATCAATGTCACTTTCTTCCTCTGCAAGTTTTCCTTGCTTTTTATAGAACTGGTGAACGGTCTCTTTCTCGGCAACTTTATGCTGATGAACGTGTACTTTAGGCATCGAGTCGTAATGTTCCATCAAATCTTCGAAAGAATGCACGTTGGCAACTTCATTTAAATTGGTGAGGTTTGTTAATAAATCGAATGAATCGTTGTGCGAGTTAGGGTCTGTTCGTTGGTTAACACGTTTAAGTTTTTTTCTGAGGGTTAAAACATCGCGTTCGGTTAATGCTTTGTTAATGTCCTTTCTTAGCTTCACCTCGTTCCTGAGCTTTGCATCCATTTTAAGCTCAGCTTCAAACTGAAGTTCTGCCTCGTTGCTTAACAGCCCCTGGCAATAATCTTCAACTTGGTCGAAATAGTTAAAATCAGGTGTCATCTTCTAATATTTTTTTAAATTCTGTATCTTGTTTAATCCTTTTTACTAAAATCTCTTTACACTTAAATTTTCGTGTTTTTGCATACTTCTCGCTCTTGTATCCCATTATTTTTGCAATCTCTTTTAACGAGACTTTTTCGAAAAATAGCTGCATTAATTTTTGACAATCGGTGCTTAGGGTAGCAAAGTGTTTCTGATATAATCCATACCGTTCGTTTTTATTTACCAACTCGACCAGATTTTCGTCGTATAAATTTTCCTGAAACGGCAATGTATCGTTTAACCTTTCTCTTTCAATTCTACGTTTCTCGAGCTGTTTTAGCCAAAGAAACCGACAAACTGAAAACAGATACCCGGCAAAAGAACTCTTCTCAAAAATTAAATCATTCTCTTTCAGTTTCCGATAGATTATAATAATGGCTTCCTGAAATATATCGCTGGCATCGTCTTCGCTCCCCTGGTTTTTTCTGACGAAATAGCTAATCTTATAGTAGTACTGTTTGTAGATGTATTGTAAGATTAAACTGTCGTGCCGTAAAACTCCTTTCAGAATTTGCTCGTCGCTATAAACTATCATCTTCTATCTTATTATTCGGTTTTTACTAAAAAGGTAACCCTCAACGAAGGATTAAAGCATAATGTTTTGTGTATTGAACTTATTAAAAATTCAACTGAGCTTGAAAAACAACTAATTAGTGGTAAATATAAAAGATATTATTTGAAAAAGAACAATAGCTAAATGGATTGAGTATGTTAAAACCGGGAATGTATGGGCTCAGTTCAAAAAGTTGTGGAGTA
>WGCT01000096.1 GCA_015493625.1 Draconibacterium sp.
CAACAGATAAATCGCGTTTATTCGAGAATTTAATATTCAACTATTTGAAAAGGAAATATTCAGATTTGTTTTACTACAAAACAACAAATAACAAAGAGGTAGATTTTTTTATTAATAACGAACAAGAAAAACTATTAATTCAAGTAAGTATATCAGTAAAAAATATTGCCACAAAGGAGAGGGAAGTTAAAGCATTAATAAAAGCAATGGAAGAACAGGATATTGATACAGGGTTTATTTATACTTATAACGAATCGGGCAAAATAATAATTAATAATAAAACAATCCTGATTATTCCTTTTTGGAAAGTTTGTTTAGAAACTGTCTGAAGTCATTGTCGGGTGTTTTAAAGTATACTCAATCCATTTAGGTAAAAAGAACGAGCATAATCCCGATGTACATCGGGACGAAAAGCTATGTGGTTTGAGTATAACAACCTTTTTCAAACAACAATACACCATTTTGGTCTGCCCTGTAGCGTGTCGTATCAGGGCACATGCAAAATTTCCGGTTTAAACATTGGGCTACTTGCGCCTTTATTCGCTGCGCTCATTGATCCCACGGTTACCTGTCCGTCTACTGACGGACCGTGGGCTACAAACACCGTGTCCGTCCACTGACGGATTTCACCCCGCTGGGGTTCTTATTCTTAATTTGTCCCCATTTTTTCAAGGGGGACGAGCGAAGCGGAGGGGGTTAAAAAAAAGAGAAACAATCAAATAACAATAAAACACAATTAACAGCAATTAAAAATCCCAATGCAATTGGGGTGGGTAATCAAAAAGAACACTATTTTACACCGCGGCTTTAGCCCGGTGATTCTAGCCCAGAAGGAAGAATTGGCTTTAGCCGTTAATTTGAGTTTTTAAAATTGCGTCGCATATAAAACCACCGTTTTAAACACAAAGCTCAAAAAGAAAAAGAACTACAAAACATGTTCTCTGTATGCCGCATTCCTGACATTTCTAATGAGGCGTAGTAAAACAAACGGGCGTTTGAAAAAGCCTTTTTAAAGAAAACACTCTTTTATCCATGCAATTTCAAAAGATAAATTTATATTTGCATGGTAGATTAGCGACTTAATCAAATGTATATCCCACGGAAAATAGAAGACAGTGTGCTGAAGGCGTTAAAAAACAACCCTGTGGTAGCCATAGTTGGGCCTCGCCAGTGTGGGAAGTCAACATTGGCAAAACAAATACTAAGCAGCAAGGCACACAGTATATACCTCGATATGGAGCGTCCTTCTGATGTTCAAAAACTGGAAGATGCAGAATGGTTTCTTTCGTCGCAAAAAGGTAAATTGGTTTGTATCGATGAAGTTCAGCGAAAACCTGAATTATTCCCATTAATCAGAAGCCTGGTTGATGAATGGAATACACCGGGTTCTTTTTTGATGTTGGGGTCTGCTTCAAGAGATCTTTTGAGGCAAAGTTCCGAATCACTTGCCGGAAGAATTAGCTATAAGCGACTTACCCCTTTTCTGTGGAAAGAGTTGGATGGGATGTATTCCATTGAAAAATATTTTGCCCGTGGGGCTTTTCCCCGCAGCTTGCTGGCAGACAATGAAGCCGCGTCGTTTGAATGGCGTGAAGATTTTATTTCCACATTTTTAGAACGCGATTTAATTCAATGGAGGAACTTTACACCATCTACCATGCGGCGCCTTTGGCAAATGTTGGCCCATGTAAACGGACAAACGGTCGATTACTCCGCGTTGGCCAACTCACTTGGCGTTTCTTCTACCACGGTAAAGAATTATATCGATTTATTGGAAAGCACCTTTATGGTTGATGCGATTCCTCCGTATATTTCGAATTTGGGAAAACGCCTTGTAAAAGCTCCTAAAGTGTATCTCTCCGATTCCGGTATTACCGCTGCGTTACTGGGGTTGCATAATTTTGAAGAAATGTTTGGCCACCCGTCTTTTGGCGCTGTTTGGGAACAAATCGTATTATCAAATCTGAGAGGTTTATTTCCGGAAGCTTCTGTATATTTCTACAGAACAAGCAATGGAGCTGAAGTCGATTTTGTAATCAAGATAAAAAATACTGTATTCGCAATAGAATGTAAGTCCTCTTATGCTCCCAAACTGACAAAAGGGAATTATAATGCTATTGAAGACATTGCCCCAAAACAAGTATTTGTTGTTTCGCCTGTAGAGAAAGGGTGGGCAATGAAGCGGGGGATTGATTTGGTCTCTTTGGAGGAACTGGGTGTAAAAATAAGAGCAATGATACCTTCATCTTAACGGGATAAGGGCTTAATGAAATAATTACCACGAATGCATTAGTTGTCATTTCGCTGTCGCGCGATTGCCGCATAGCAATCCCTTTGGGATATTGCGTGATAAGATAAAATACAATCTACACAGAATAAGCTATAATTATAATTTTACACCGCGGTTTTAGCCGTTAATTTGCAACTTTTACCGTTGCGGTCTGCCTTGTGGCGTATCGTATCAGGGCGCATGCAAAACCACCATTTTAAATATAGGGCTGCATGCCTGCCTGCCCGGCAATCGACGGGTCCGGCTTTTTTTTTGACGGACGCCTTTTTAATGCTAATGCATTAATCCCACGGTTACCTGTCCGTCTACTGACTGACTGTGTCCGTCTACTGACTGACTGTGTCCGTCTACTGACGGATAATCCCTCCATTTTTCAAAGGTTCGTTCCTATTGCGCCCGCACATTTCAATGTGTGCACAATTAGTAAATAACACTGTTTTTAACTACCTTTGAATTATAACAAAAAGAAGTTATGTCAACAATAATACAACATATAAACAAAACATATTTTTGGGATATTGATTTAAATAAACTGAACGAAAACAGTTCAAAAAGATTAATCATTGAACGAGTAATAAACTTCGGCAAACTTCATGAAATTCAACTTCTGAAAGAACATTACGGAACAGAAGTCGTAAAAAAGACTTTGTGCAACCTCAATTATATCGACCCAAAAACATTAAACTTTATTTCACTTTTTTTCAATATTCCTAAAACCAAGTTTAAATGTTATACACGGAAACAGTTGAACAATCGACCCTGGAATTATTAATTCAATTACAAAAGAAAGAATACTTATCAGGATTTCATTTGGCAAGAGGTACGGCACTGGCTTTAAAAATGGGGCATCGAAAATCAATAGATATAGATCTGTTTTCAAATTTCAGTTTCGATGTAGGTAATTTGCTTGAAAATTTATCTGCCGATTTTTCGTTTAATCTGTTTTTCTCAGCTAAAAATACAATTAAAGGAAGCATAGATAAAGTGCAGTTAGATATTTTAGCACATCGCTATCCATTAATAAATGCCCCATCAACAATAAATAATATATCGATGCTATCGACCGAAGATATTATTGCAATGAAATTAAATGCTATTTCAACCAGTGGTCAGCGTGTTAAAGATTTTATCGATATTTATTTTCTGCTTGATTTCTATTCGATAGAAGAAATGCTCTCTTTTTATAAAAAGAAGTATTCTCAATACAATGAAGTTATAGTGTTAAAAAGCATAACCTGGTTCGAAGATGTTGAACTTTCAGAATGGCCTGTATTATTAAAAAATCCAAATTTAACATGGTCAGAGGTAAAAGAAAAAATTACAAAAGCAACAAAATTATTTTTTGATACTCTTTGAATCGGTGTAAATAAAAATGAACCAATCAGAACTTTTCATATTTGTCTGCCAATATCCCCCGCTGGTGCGGATTTGTCCCATAGAGATTTCTACGAAATAATCCGTACCTCTTTTGGAACAAAAGACACTCCCCGTGTAGAGTCGATAGGCAGAAGGGTAAAAGAAACTCAAAAAAAACAACACACTATTGCGGCCTGCCCTGTAGCGTAGTGTATTAGGGCGCATGCAAAACCACCATTTTAAACATCGGGCTGCATGCTTGCCTGCCCGGCAATCGAC
>WGCT01000097.1 GCA_015493625.1 Draconibacterium sp.
AGATGTGTATAAGAGACAGGTTATGGCTTTAGAAATTACAGATGCCAATTTCGAAGAATTGGTAATGAAATCGGATAAACCCGTTATGATTGACTTTTGGGCTGTTTGGTGCGGCCCATGCAGAATGGTTGCTCCCATTGTTGAGGAGATGGCTACCGAGTACGAAGGAAAAGCAATTATTGGGAAAGTTGACGTTGACTCGAATCCGGGAATTGCAGTAAAATTCGGAATCAGAAATATTCCAACAATGCTGTTTATTAAAAATGGCGAAGTGGCCGACAAACAAGTGGGTGCCGCTCCAAAACAAAATTTTGTCACAAAACTAGATGCTCTTTTGTAAACAACTTTTTTTGTTTACTTTTTTAAAACGAGGTTTTTTCAATGGCCTGTCATTATAAATGGAGTGACACAATTGGGTTAATTCATCGATTTTGCTTTTGAAAAAATCTCGTATTTTTTTTACTGATTTACGACTATTTTGAAAAATCTTTTCGACATAGAACAATTTCACCAGTTCGATAACCTCGGGTTAATTGCTCGCGAAGTGGTTGAAGGTTTTATTACCGGATTGCACCGAAGTCCGTTTCACGGGTTTTCGGTTGAGTTTGCCGAGCACCGGTTATACAACCAAGGCGAATCGACCAAACGTGTTGACTGGAAACTTTTTGCCCGTACCGACAAATTATTTGTAAAGCAGTACGAAGAGGAGACCAACCTGCGCTGCCAGCTGGTTATCGACACCTCTTCATCGATGTTATTTCCCTATTCGAAAGGGAAAAAACAACTTCATAACAAATTGGCTTTCTCGGTTTATACTGCCGCAGCCTTAATTTACCTATTACGAAAACAGCGCGATGCAGTGGGATTAACACTTTTCTCCGATGAAATAGAGTTTAATTCCAATCCTCGAATTTCGTCGGTAAATGCCGAACTGATGTACAACGAACTGGCGAAACTAATTCGCCCCGAGAATGCACACCTTCGTAAAAAAACTGATACAACCCAGGTACTTCATCAAATTGCAGAGAATATTCATAAACGTTCGCTTGTGGTAATTTTTAGCGATATGCTGGATGGCGAAAATACCGACGAGCTGTTTCAGGCATTGCAACATTTACGCTACAACAAACACGAGGTAATTCTTTTTCACGTTACCGACCACTCTCTGGAACGTGAATTCGAATTTAGTAACCGCCCGCATAAATTCGTCGATTTAGAAACCGGGCACACAGTAAAGTTAAATCCGTGGGAAGTAAAAGAATATTATGCCAAAACGGTGAACTCCTATTTTGAAGCGTTGAAAGTGAAATGCGGACAATATAAAATTGATTTGGCTGAAGCCGACATTAACGAAGATTTTAATCAGGTACTTTTTTCGTACCTGATAAAAAGAAAGCGCCTCCATTAAAAAACAAACGCCCAAAGAGTCAATTATACATCGATAAAAAGTCAAGTTCGTATAATTTTTATTCTCCTCGAAATTCATTAATTTTAGGTTTTATCAAAATATCCCCGCTTATGTTAGTTAAAACCTTTGGAAGCGCAGTTTTTGGAATAGATGCAACTACAATAACCATTGAAGTTGATGTTACAAAAGGTATTAAATTTATGTTGGTTGGTTTGCCCGATAGTGCGGTAAAAGAGAGTCAGCAACGAATGGAGTCGGCTCTTCGGTTAAACGGCTACAAATGGCCGCGGTACAAAATAATTATAAATATGGCACCTGCCGATATTCGCAAAGAGGGTTCGGCTTACGATTTACCTTTAGCTGCTGCAATTCTGGCTGCATCGCAACAAATTAACTCCGACAAACTCTCGAAATACATTTTAATGGGCGAACTTTCGTTAGATGGAACTTTACAACCCATAAAAGGCGTTTTACCCATTGCAATTAATGCGCGAAAAGAGGGTTTCGAAGGTTTTATTCTGCCCAAACAAAATGTACGCGAAGCTGCCGTTGTCGATAAATTAAAAGTTTATGGTGCCGAAAATATTAAAGAGGTAATCGACTTTTTAAACGGGCAGGGCAATTTAGAGCCTACCGTAATTGATACCCGCGCCGAGTTTGCTGCAAAAACAGACAATAATCCACTCGATTTCTCGGATGTAAAAGGTCAGGAAAATGTAAAACGTGCTCTTGAAATAGCCGCTGCCGGAAGTCATAACATCTTGTTAATTGGCCCACCAGGTGCAGGAAAAACAATGCTGGCAAAACGAATTCCCGGAGTACTTCCTCCGTTTACTTTAAAAGAGGCACTGGAGACAACAAAAATTCACTCGGTAGCCGGCAAAATGGATAAAGAGACTTCGTTAATGACCCAGCGTCCGTTTCGTTCGCCACACCACACCATTTCCGACGTTGCACTAGTTGGCGGCGGAAACTATCCTCAACCGGGAGAGATTTCATTGGCTCACAATGGCGTTCTGTTTCTCGACGAGTTGCCCGAATTTAAACGAACCGTTTTAGAGGTGATGCGGCAACCTCTCGAAGACCGGAACATCACCATTTCGCGGGCAAAATTTTCGGTAGAATATCCGGCAAGTTTTATGCTGGTTGCATCAATGAATCCTTGTCCGTGCGGTTATTACAACCACCCCACAAAAGAGTGTGTTTGTGGCCCCGGAGTGGTGCAAAAATATTTAAATAAAATTTCGGGCCCTCTACTCGACCGGATTGATATTCACCTCGAAGTTGTTCCTGTTCCGTTTAAAAAATTGTCGGAATCGGAAGCTTCGGAAAACAGTAAAACCGTTCGCGAAAGAGTTGTAAAAGCACGTAAAATTCAGGAAAAACGATTTGCCGGAAATAAAGGAATTTATGCCAATGCACAAATGACCTCAAAATTGATTCGCAAATATGTGGTGTTAAACGAAGAGAGCAACGAACTAATAAAAAATGCAATGGAAAGGCTCGGACTCTCAGCGCGGGCTTTCGACCGTATTTTAAAGGTTTCGCGAACAATTGCCGATTTAGAGGGAGAAGAAAATGTTCAGCCACACCACCTTTCCGAAGCCATCCACTACCGTAGTTTAGACCGCGAAAATTGGGGAGGATAAAAAAGTCACTCTGTCTGCGGCATCTTCCGGCAACTGACGAATAGATTCAAAAAAAAAATAACGGTCCGGATTATTTTGTAAAAATTCCTATGAAACAAATTTGCGCCAGCGAGGGCGGGATAGGCCGTTTGCGGAAGGGAAGATGACGGGTTGAGCAAAGCTCAATTCTTGGAACTACTATCGCAATTGATAGGTTAAAAATATGGTTATGTTTTTCTACTCGATTATCGATATTTGATTTTATATTTTAATCATTACTTTCTTTATAATAATACCTTCATTTGTTTCAAAACGAAATAGATATTGTCCTTCAACTAAATTTGATATATCAATTTTTTGTTTTGAAGTTGTTAGTTTAGTCTGTTTTACCAAAGTTCCCTTTAAATCATATATTCTAACTTTGTTTAATTGCAATTCATTATTTTCAATAAAAACAAAGTCTTTTGCCGGATTTGGGTACAAATTTATTTTGTCGATTGAAGATAAATTTTCAATACCAACCGTTCCTGAACTGTCGTAATTTAATATGGCAACACCTTTTATTAAGCCCGAAAGCAATATTAAACTATCTTGCAAAGATACACCAAATGATTGTCCATTTCCCGAATTTGGGAAATGTGCCATTTCTACACCTTTGTTAGCTTCTAATTTGTATATATACAATCCATCGCCATTAGTGGCCAGGTACAAATTATTTTCTTTGTATTTTATTTCCCAGGCAATTCCTCCTGAATTTGGAATAGAAAATAAGAGTGACGGATTTGTGGGGTCAGAAATATCAAAAACATCAATTCCTCCTGATGTTTTCCCTAAATAAGCCTGACTGCCATTAATATCAACCGAGTTATAACCCGAGCCAATACTCTTAATCAACTGAATATTTGATGAGTCAGAAATGTCAATAATTTTTAATCCTCCAAGGTGAGCAGCAAATGCATAATCGCCCTGAGTTACAATATCCCTGCATTGTCCACCGGCAATGTAAAGCGTATCCAACATTTTTGGATTATTTTTATCGGTAATGTCAATTGAACAAACAATCCCATTATTTCCCAAAGCCACAAAGATTGTATTTGCTGAAATATCCATGCCAAATACTCCATTCCCAATTGTAAAATCAATTGAGCTTACTTGAACAGGAGTGGCAATATTTGAGATATCAAAGATGAACAGGTCATTTGTCATACCTGTTCCAAAATAAGCATAATCCCCATTAATCAAAGGTGTGATTCCATCTCCATTAAAGGAGCATTGACTGATAAGTGAAGGTGAAGATGGAATTGAATTATCAACGATTTCACCTTTACTAAGCACCATATAACTTTCTTTTGAGTCTATACCATAAATTCCATTTATTGAATAATAGCCTAGTTGATTAATAGTTTGTCCGGTACTTAAAACTGACAATAACGTTAATGCAATAAGTAAAAATTTCGCTTTCATAAGAATATAAATTAGTTAATTTATTAAATGTCAAACTTTTATGACTCTCCCTCTTCTCCCTCCCTTCGCGAAGCCCCAAAGGGATTCCCATGGAAGGAGGGACGATCCGTCAGCCGACGGATCAGACTGCTAAATTAACAGGGTGAGTAATAAAAATGTTGTTTCTCAATATACATCTCCCTCTTCTCTCCGTGTTCTTGTGGCAGGTGAATAATAAAATATTGTTTTTCAATATACACCTCCCTATGTAGCTGCTCCTTAAATTTAAACCCACGGCAATCCGGATTTTATTAGTTTAAAGATAAGCTATTAACATTGCTTTTCCTATTTGTATTAATCATTTCGGTTTTTATTATGTGTTGTTACGGTTTAACATGGTGCATTTGGCATATCTTTCAGTTACTGCTATCCGCTTGGGCAAGCTTATGCCAACAATGCTATAGGTCTCATAATCAGTAAATTAAAAAACTATATTACATGATTTTACCTAAAAAGAATTTCACTGTTTGAATCGATACTAAAAATCCGTTCTTCTTTTTTGCCCCCTTTTTCTTTTAGCCAATACAATGCTTTTGAAGGAATTTGTTTAAAATGAAGTGGCTTTCTTTTAACAGCTTTTTGTTCGCCAATGAGTTTCCACCTGTTCTGCCAATAATACAATTGATAAGTGGCACCGGTCTTAAAGTGTGCCTCGCGAATTTCGTCAGTAGTTTTTACAATGGCTCTTTGAGTGGTACCGTAAAAATTCTGGTTGATTTTATGAACCGTATCGGGATTAAAATAGTGCAAATTCCCAATTTTATCAACCAAAAAAGGCTGGTTAAAATAGATTAATGAGTCGCCTTTATAAAAAACACCTGCATAGACAATATCTTTTCCTAGATTTTTAAAACGAACTACCTTTTTATCCCTGTCGAGTTTTCCCCAGGCAGTAGGTTCCCATTTACCGCTGTTAAAAACAGCTAAATAGCCAAAGTTGATACTGTCGGGAATGGGAATTGCAATTTTGGGTTGTATGTTTACCGTTTCAATATATTCATTGGTTACATCAATATAGTGTTTACTACGCAACCACCTTGGTACTTTTTCGTAATCGGGTTTAATATTCGACAGGCAATTTTGCTGAGTTGAAAATGTTTTCCGATATACTTTTGCCTTTTTATTATTTAGTTGATATTCGCCCGGATTATTTAACGCTCCCATAAAAATAATTACTTTGCCGTTTTTGTCGTAGGTAGCATTCCAGGCGTGGTTATTACCTGTTGTCGGCCAGTGGGTAACATAATCGGTCATTACCGGAATGCCGTTGGCACGCATAGCATAAGCGGCAAGATTGGTCATATCTTCGCAACGCCCTACTTTTGTCTGCTCCATTTCTGCCAGACCCAAATCGGTTGGATGACGGTACAAACGCGCATCGAACTTAAACCACGATTTTAAATCGCTGTTAATTCGTTCTGCTGCTTCAATGGGGTCGTTTATATCGTTTAAACTGTCTTTAAGCCACTTGTATTTTTCCACAAAATGCGACCGCCACTCTTCAAGTGGTTCGTTACTTCCTCGGTAAGGTAAAATATATTCACAAAATTTATCGAACGATAATTTCGCTGCCCAGGGATTTTGCCACGCTTTAAATGCTAAATCGATATTATTAATCAGGTATGAAGCTGTTATAATCTTACTATCGTAAATTACGGTATCGCGTACATTCTCTATTGTTCCAATTCTGTTTTCTATGGAATCCCAGGCTTCAACCATTGTTTTATAATCGGGATAATCGAGAACATCAAAAGCTACCCGGGTTTTGCTTGTATCTACCAATTTTGATTTGTTATACGAATGCCCCAACATATTTTCAATAAGGAATTCAGCCGCCTGTAATTTTAAACTGTCTTTCGAATCTTTTCGATAATATTTCAGCACTTCAATTAATTCGGTTTTATTGCTGCCTGCCTCATTAAATACACTATTTATTGCTTCTGAATATTCGCTTTTTTGCCGGCACGAAATAATTGTAATAAATAGTAAGGGTAAAAT
>WGCT01000098.1 GCA_015493625.1 Draconibacterium sp.
TCATCGGTCTCGCCAAAACCGGCCGAAATTATTATAAATGCTTTTGTGTTTTTTTGCTCGGCAAGCGTTGTTACTACCTCTAAACAATATTGTGCCGGAATGGCAAGAATGGCCAAATCAACTTCGGGTAAATCGCTGCTGGTTTTATACGAAACAATTCCCTGAACCTCCGTTTCGTTCAGATTGACAGCAAATAATTTGCCCCCGAAATTATTGTCTTTCAGGTTTTTTACAATTTTACCGCCCGGTTTCGAAATGTTGTTCGATGCCCCAATAATTGCAATGCTTTTCGGATGAAGTAATTTGTCGTTAATCATTAATCTGTTTTTAGCTTGCTAAAATTATACATTTCTAAATCATTTCTTTCCATAACTAAAAATAAATAACCCGATTTGAATAATTATGTTTATCGATTTATTACTTTCGTTTTTTGAATTAGTTTAAAAATTAGATTACTTTTTTTTGATGAAAAATCTGCTAATACTGTTTTTGTTTTTTATTTCGATGTTTGCCAAATCGCAAAATTTCGAATATCAGGTACTGTTTGAAGGCATTGGAGATAACCGCGAGTTTTTCAGTAATCTGGCTCATTCGCAAACAATTCTGGGTACACGCTCTGCTTTCGAATTAGGAGTCGAGAAAGAGGGGCATCGGTTGCGAGGAGGGGTAAGTTACCTGTTTGAATTTGGTAGCGATATTGATGCGCAGAAACCAAAACTAACCATGTATTATCAATTCGAAAACGAGAAAATAAATTTTCTTTTTGGCGCATTTCCACGGCGCGGAAAAATCGATTTTCCGTTGGCAATGTTAACCGATACATTGCTGTATTACCGCCCCAATATTGAAGGAATTTTTGGTAACTATAAATGGAATTGGGGGCACGAGAATGGATTTGTCGACTGGGTAAGTCGTCAAACCGATATAAATCCCGAAGGTTTTATGGCCGGTTTTTCGGGTGAAGCAGGACATAAGAATTTTTTTATTCAAAACTTTTTTTTGATGTTTCACGATGCGGTTCCGGCAGTAGAAATACCGGGCGACCACATTAAAGATTATATGGGTTTTGCTTTGCAAGCCGGAATGAGAACACCCAAAAATGCCGGTTTGCAGGGATATGTTAAAGCCGGAATATTAAGTTCGGCCTACCGCGAGCGAACAATAACCGATGGTTTTATTACCGCCACAAGTTTTTTTGCCGAAACAGAAGGGAAGTATAAAAACTTTGGTATTAAATCGGTATTAAATAGCGGGGCAGGGCACAATTTCGCTTTTGGAGACCAGTTTTACCGGATAAAAAATTATTGGCGCACCGATGTAATCTGGTACTTTATTAACGGCGAAAAGGTAAAAGGCCGTTTTAATCTTTCGTTTCACGTTTTAAACTGGAATGATTTAGACCAACAGCAGCAACTCTCAATTATTTACGTTATTGGTTCGTAACATTAATAACTTTTTATCGATTTTTAATTCTAGAAAGTTTTAGTTTTTGATTAGTTTTGGGCTTTACAATAAACTGGTATTTTCATATTAATATTTATGGCAAATAAAGTAGTAATTATTACGGGAGCTTCATCGGGAATTGGAAAAGCATTAACCGAAAAGTTTGCCATGGAAGGATGGGATTTGGTTATTGCTGCACGCAGAATCGATCGGTTAAACGAGCTAAAAGAGCATTTAACCGGAGTTGAGGTTCTTGTGGTAAAAACCGATGTTACGCAGGAAGCCGATTGTAAATATTTAATTGACAGTGCAGTTAAGAAATTCGAAAGGATTGATTTACTTATTAACAATGCCGGAGTTTCAATGCGATCGTTAATCGAGGATGTAGATATTGATGTTCTTCGTCGCATGATGGATGTAAATTACTGGGGGACAGTATATTGTACTAAATTTGCATTGCCTTATCTTGTGCAGGCAAAAGGTTCTTTGGTGGGGGTAATTTCGGTTGGCGGTTACATTGGACTGCCCGGTAGAACCGGCTATTCTGCATCGAAATTTGCTGTGCGTGGGTTTTTAGATACCGTTCGGATTGAATATTTAAAGTCGGGATTACACGTGCTGGTTGCAGCTCCCGGTTTTACGGCTTCCGAAATAAGAAAAACAGCTCTTGTCTCCGATGGAAGTCAACAGGGAGAAACACCACGCGACGAAGAGAAAATGATGACTGCAGAAGATTGTGCCGAACGAATTTATAAAGCAATAATAAAGCGAAAACGCAAAATTATCATCTCTTTTTGGGATGGGAAAGTGGTGGTGTTGGTGGCTAAATTGTGGGCCTATATTATCGACCATTTGGTGTATCATGTATTTAGCAGCGAGCCAAACTCTCCTCTCAAATAAAAGTAATTTGGTTTATAATTTTGTATCGCGTGTAAAATAAGTGTATTCAGAGCAATCTAAACGGAATTAAATATGGAAGAATTATCTGTTGGAACCCGAGTTGACCATCCGCGATATGGTGAAGGAATTATTAGCAAAAATAATCTCACTGCGTACGAAATATTTTTTGAACGGGGAGGGAAGATTGAAATAACAAAAAGAAATACCGATTTAACAGTTATTGAGAAAAATGAGGATGCCCCAAAAACTGGTTTATCGCTTGCCGAAATTGAAGAGGTGATGAGTTTTGTTTTAGATAAATATGCCGGATTAACCGAGGTTGTCCCCCTTGGAGAAAAATGGGTAGGCGGCACCATGAGTTTACAACCTGCAAATACCGAGTTAAAACCCAAAGAGATTCCAATTGAAGCATTCTTTCACAAAATTGTAATGCTGCGCGACCGGCTACGCGTGTTGGAACAAAACATAAACAGCAATCAGAAATTATCCGACGAAGATAAAGTTCATATTCAGCAATATATAACACGTTCGTACGGTTCGTTAACTACGTTTAATATACTTTTTTCGGAAAAGGAACACTATTTTGTTGGAGCTAAAACCAAATAATTATGAAAGAAATTACACTGTTTTTTATCCTTATTTTTATGACAACGATTGCGATTGCACAAGACAAAACGCTAAAAGTGTGGCCCAAAGGCGCACCAACAAGTAACGAAATGACACAACCCGAGGAGAAATACGATGGCGTTCGTGTTCGAAATGTTTCGGAGGCTGAAATGTATGTTTATCTGCCCGACGAAAAAATAAACTCGGGGGCTGCTGTTGTAATTTGTCCGGGTGGCGGTTACTGGATTGAAGCGATGGATCACGAAGGGTACGACATAGCAAAGTGGCTGAAATCGAAAGGTATTGCAGGAATTGTTTTGAAATACCGATTACCGTACGGACATCACGAAGTGCCGGCAGACGATGCAAAACAAGCCATCAGAATTGTTCGTAAAAATGCAAAAGAGTGGGGGATTAACCCCGATAAAATTGGTATTGCAGGTTCGTCGGCAGGTGGCCATTTGGCGTCAACCGTTGGAACTCATTTCGATGAAGGTATTCCGGAAAGTAACGACCCATGGAAACGAATTAGTTGCCGGCCCGATTTTATGCTGCTCCTCTATCCGGTAATTACGTTTAAAGAGGAGTTTGGACACATGGGATCGCGTAAAAATCTGATTGGTTTGGTTAACGACTGGAAACTTGTAAAATATTATTCGAATGAGTTACAGGTAACACCACGTACTCCTCCTACATTTTTAGTGCTTGCCGATAACGACAAAAGTGTACCGCCACGTAACTCGGTTGAGTTTTATTTACAACTAAAAAAGAACAATGTGCCGGCAGAGATGCATATTTTTGCTGAAGGCGGTCACGGTTTTGGTATTCGTAAAAATAACCTGCCTGCCGACAACTGGCCAAACCTTTTTTACGACTGGCTAAAAGCAATGAAAATAGTTGAATAAAAATAAACAGAATTAATATGAAAATTTATCTTTTGTTACTATTATCTGTTTTGTTTTTATCAGAAATAACTGCACAGGATAAAATTTTAAAAGTGTGGCCAAACGGAGCACCCAACGAA
>WGCT01000099.1 GCA_015493625.1 Draconibacterium sp.
ACCTTCTTATTTATTTATTTATTTTTGTCGGACACTAGTGAAATACAATAATGAAAAATTACACATCAGTAAAAGATATTCCAAGTATTAAAGAGGCGATAAAAACCGCTTTCGAAGTAAAGAAAAATCCGTTTGGATTTCAGCATCTCGGAAAAAATAAAACCATGGTTCTGGTGTTTTTTAACTCCAGTTTACGTACCCGTTTAAGTACGCAAAAAGCAGCCATGAACATGGGAATGAATACAATGGTGATGAATGTAAACGGCGACAGTTGGCAACTGGAATCGGAGTTGGGCGTAATTATGGACGGCGATAAACCGGAGCACCTTTTAGAGGCAATTCCGGTAATTGGCAACTATTGCGATATAATTGGTGTTCGCGCATTTGCTCGCTTCGAAAACAGAGACGACGACTATTCGGAAAAAATAATAAACCAGTTTGTTGAATATGCCGGCGTGCCGGTGGTTAGTATGGAAGGCGCAACCCGCCACCCGCTGCAAAGTTTTGCCGATTTGGTTACCATAGAGGAGTTCAAAACCAAAGAACGACCCAAAGTAGTTTTAACCTGGGCGCCACACCCCAAAGCACTGCCACAGGCCGTGGCCAACTCGTTTGTGGAGTGGATGCGCGAAACCGATTACGAACTGGTGGTTACCCACCCCGAAGGATACGAACTGGCTCCGGAATTTATGGGCGATGTAAAAGTGGAATACGACCAGAAAAAAGCGTTCGAGGGAGCCGATTTTATCTACGCAAAAAACTGGTCGTCGTACTCCCATTACGGAGAAGTACTTTCGAAAGACAGAAACTGGACCGTTAACGAAGAGAAGATGGCGCTGACAAACAACGCCAAATTCATGCACTGCTTGCCGGTTCGCCGCAACGTAGTTGTTTCCGATGGGGTTATCGACAGCAAAAATTCCATTGTAATCGAACAGGCTGCCAACCGCGAAGTTACCGCGCAGGCCGTTATTAAAATGATTTTAGAGGATAATTAACTCACGTCATTCCCCGCAAAGCGATTCCTATGGAAGAACTTGTTTCGGAATTTGTTAGTTTAATTAGATGCTGAAACAAGTTCAGCATGGCGGTATTTATTACCGACGTCACCATGAACTTGTTTCAGGGTCTTTAAAAATCCTTCATTAGTAGATTTAATATTATTATGAAAAACAAAATAGAAATAATACCGGCAATCGATTTAATCGGCGGGAAATGTGTTCGTCTCTCACAAGGCGATTACAACCAAAAAACCGTTTATAATGAAAACCCGCTTGAAGTGGCCAAAATGTTCGAGGCTGCCGGAATAACACGTTTACATTTGGTTGATTTAGACGGAGCAAAAGCAAAACATATTGTAAATCATAAAGTACTGGAAACCATTTCAACAAAAACAAATTTAATTGTTGATTTTGGCGGCGGACTAAAAACCGATGAAGACCTGAAAATTGCCTTTAACTCGGGGGCGCAAATGGTTACCGGAGGAAGCATTGCCGTAAAAGACCGCGATACATTTTTAAGCTGGCTCGAAAAATACGGAAGCAAAAAAATAATTCTCGGTGCCGATGCTAAAAACGGAAATATTGCCGTTGGTGGCTGGATTGAAACCACAGAACTGCCGGTGGTAGAGTTTATCTCCGACTTTTATAAAAAAGGAATTATTAAAGTTATCTCAACCGATATTAGTCGCGACGGAATGTTAACAGGCCCGGCTTTTGAACTCTACGAAAAAATAACGAACCGGCTCCCCACAGTCGAAATTATTGCAAGTGGCGGCATTGCAACAATGAGCGACATATTAAAATTAAATGAAATGGACGTGCCTGGAGTGATTGTGGGAAAAGCAATTTACGAAAATAGAATATCTTTGAGGGAAATTGAGGAGTTTGTTGGAAAGTTGTAAGTGAGAAGTCGTAAGTAAGAAGTGAGAAGTTTTGTGAATATTCAATAAAATGAAATCATACAGGGAGCTAATTGTTTGGCAAAAGGGAGTTGAGTTAAGTGTGAGTATTTATGCTTTAACACAATCATTTCCCAAAGAAGAAACGTTTGGTTTAAGTTCGCAAATTCGTAGAAGTGCCATTTCAATCCCAAGTAATATTGCTGAAGGATTTGGACGAAGTAGTCAAACTGACTTTGCTCGGTTTTTAAAGATTGCATCGGGGTCATTATATGAACTTCAAACGCAGCTTGAAATATGTCGAAGGATAAAATACATTTCGGATGAACAATTCGAGGAGCTTTGGGATTTGTCGATTGAGATAGAAAAAATGTTATCCAGTTTAATTTCAAAAATTCAGAGATACAAATGATAAATAGTACTTCTCACTTCAAACTGTTAAACTATTTTTTATGCTTGCAAAACGAATTATACCGTGTTTAGATATCCGTAACGGACAAACCGTTAAAGGAATTAATTTTGTTGACATCAAAGAGGTGGGCGACCCGGTTGAACTGGGTGCAAAATACGCTGCCGACGGTGCCGACGAATTAGTTTTTTTAGATATTACGGCAACACACGAAGGACGTAAAACTTTTGTGGAGTTGGTAAAACGAATTGCAGCAAATGTTGATATTCCGTTTACCGTGGGCGGCGGAATCAGCGAACTTGCCGACGCCGACAAACTGCTTAGTGCCGGTGCCGATAAAATATCGATAAACTCGTCGGCGGTAAAAAATCCGCAGTTGATTGACGATTTGGCACGCAACTTCGGCAGCCAGTTTGTAATTGTAGCAATTGATGCTCGCAGCGACGAAAACAACCACTGGCGAGTTACCGTAAATGGCGGTAGAATACCAACCGACAAAGAGCTTTTTTCGTGGGCAAAAGAGGCCGAAGAGCGCGGAGCAGGCGAAATACTCTTTACATCGATGGACCACGATGGAACAAAAAATGGCTTTGCCAACCGGCAACTGGCACAAATGTCCGAGATGCTGAAAATACCAATTATTGCTTCGGGAGGTGCCGGAACAAAAGAACATTTTGTCGATGTTTTTACCGAAGGGAAAGCCGATGCCGGACTGGCAGCGAGTATTTTTCATTACAACGAAATACCCATTCCGGTACTGAAACAATATTTGAGAGAGAAAGGAATTGTGGTTCGATAAAGAAATAAATTCATTGTTTTTAATAGTTCTTTAAGCAATGTGATGATTATAGAATATTCTTTGCCGTTTGGCTTTAGCCAACGGTTTGTAAAAAATATAAAACAATCGGGCTCATAG
>WGCT01000100.1 GCA_015493625.1 Draconibacterium sp.
AAGAGACAGGTAATATCGTTATTTAATACAGCCAAATACATTCTCGTATTTCGCTAACTATTAATAAGTTACAGAAAACACGACAAGCTATTGTTTAACAGACAAAAATTTTAAGAAAAAATTATGAGTTCAGAAAAAATAAAGTTTATACGCCCTGCAAACGTGGAAGAGCCCGTTTGGAAGAAAATTATTGTTGAATCGAAACTCCCCGAGGGTTTAAATCCGTTACGCGAGTTATCGAAAAATATTTGGTGGGTTTGGAACAGCGAAGCCCGAGATTTGTTTCAGTCGATTGATACAAAGATTTGGGAAGAGACAGAGCACAACCCGGTTGTTTTATTAGAGAAAGTTGGTTATGCACGCTTTAAAGAGTTGGAGGGCGACGAGCAGTTTATAGCAAAAATGCACCATGTAAATCATCTCTTAAATACATACCTCGACGAGCGAAAAAACTTAGAAGGACCACAAATTGCCTATTTCAGCATGGAATATGGGTTGCACGACAGCCTGAAAATTTTCTCGGGAGGACTTGGAATTCTTGCCGGCGACTACCTGAAAGAAGCAAGCGACTCGAAATTAAACTTGGTTGCAGTAGGACTGCTTTACCGCTATGGATATTTTAAACAAAACCTGAACCTTCATGGCGAACAGATGGCCAACTACGAAGCACAGCACTTTTCGAAAATTCCCGTTCAGCCGGCTTTAGATAACGATGGAAACTGGATTAGTGTTGAGGTCGATTTCCCAAGTAGAAAATTACTTGCAAGAGTTTGGCAGGCAAATATTGGCCATATAAAACTCTATCTGCTCGATGCCGATTGTGTTGAAAATCAGGAACAAGACAGAGTAGTAACCCACCATTTATATGGTGGCGACAACGAAAACCGGTTAAAACAGGAGATTCTCCTCGGACTGGGAGGAATAAAAACATTGGAAAAACTTGGCTATCAATCAGACGTTTACCACTGCAACGAAGGACATGCTGCATTTATTGGTATTGAGCGAATTGCCGGATTGGTAGAACGAAACAACCTTACTTTTGCCGAAGCAAAAGAAGTAGTGCGTGCCTCAACAGTTTTTACCACACACACCCCCGTTCCCGCCGGACACGATTCGTTTCATAACGACCTGTTTAGATACTATATGGACTTTTTCCCCAGCAAATTAGGATTGAGATGGGAAGAGTTCGATATACTGGGAAAAGCAAATAAAAACGAAGATCATTTTAATATGAGCTACCTTGCAGCAAACTTATCGCAGGGAATTAATGGCGTTAGTATGCTACACGGCGACGTTAGTAAAAATGTTTTTAAACAACTGTACCCGGGGTTTTTAGAGGAGGAGCTGGAGATTGGTTATGTTACAAACGGAGTTCATTACTCGACGTGGACAGCTCAGGAATGGAAAAATATTCATAAAAAATATTTTGGAGAGAATTTCCCGCATTCGCAATTGGATTTCGAAGCATGGAAAAATATTTACAATGTGCCCGATGCCGAAATTTGGGAACTCCGTAAAAAACTGCGGTTAAAATTAATCGATTACATAAAACAACGTTTTTCCGACAACTGGATTAAACGTCACGAAAATCCAAAACTGATTTCCGATGTTTTGGGAAAATTAGACCCGAATGCGCTTACCATTGGATTTGCACGACGGTTTGCCACCTATAAACGGGGAACACTCCTGTTTCGCGACCTCGACAGATTGGCAAAAATTGTGAACAATCCAAAACGCCCTGTTCAATTTATCTTTGCAGGAAAAGCACACCCGGCCGACAAAGCGGGACAAGATTTAATAAAATATATTGTTGAAATTTCAAAACGCCCCGAATTCAGAGGCAAAATATTGTTTGTTCAAAACTACGACATTAACCTTGCAAAAATGTTACTGCAAGGAGTTGATGTTTGGCTAAATACACCAACACGCCCACTCGAAGCATCGGGAACCAGCGGCGAAAAAGGGGTAATGAACGGAACCCTTCACTTTTCGGTTCTCGACGGTTGGTGGGTTGAAGGATATAAAAAGAACGCCGGATGGGCACTGCCTGCCGAACGTACTTACGACGTTCAAGAGTTTCAGGACGAACTGGATGCCGATACTATTTATAATATTATTGAAGATGAAGTTGTGGAGGCATTCTACAACAGGAACTCAGAAAAAGTTCCGGAGAAGTGGGTGGGATTCATTAAAAATACGTTGGCCGAAGTAGCTCCACATTTTACCACTGCCCGTATGATTCGCGATTATCAGGATCGCTATTACAATCCACAATTCGAAAGAGCTCAGAAAATAATCGCCAACGACTTTAAGCTGGCAAAAGAGCTGACCGAATGGAAAGTTAAAGTGAGCTCGAAATGGGATGAAATTGAAGTAAAAAACATTGAATTCTCTGATGGGATAATAAACAAAATGGTAATGGGGCAAAAATACCCGGTTTATATTACCCTCGATTTAAAAGGACTTTCGAGCGACGAAATTGGCGTTGAGGTGGTAATAACCGAAAATGGCACCGATAAACCTGCAAAAATTGTAGATACACTTGAGTTTAATGTTGAAGGCTGCGAAGGCACTATTTGTAAATATGCTACTGTTGTTAAACCAAATCATCCGGGTGCCTACAATTACAGTTTCAGACTCTTTGCAAAAAACAAAAATCTTCCATATCGTCAGGATTTTAAATACATTCGGTGGATTTAAAACTCAGATAGTAATACTACTAAAAAAAGGTGCTCATTCGCACCTTTTTTGTTTTTTATCCCTTATCATTTTTATCTCTTCATTCATCTTAATACATTTGTAGAAATGGGTTTGTAATTTAATTTCACTTATGAAACAAAATAATA
>WGCT01000101.1 GCA_015493625.1 Draconibacterium sp.
GATGTAATATAGATATAACAAAAGTGCCTGAAAATGGACGAATTTTTCTTGTGAAAAATTCAGAAATTATTTCAAAAGATAAGGTGCAAGCCAAATGGAAAGGCACAGATTTTCTAAAATCAAAAAAAGGAGAAAGTAAAGGTTGGATTTTAGATATAATGAATTGTGTTGACGCAATTCAAAAAGAGACATTCACATTAAAAGAAATGTATGCTTTTGAAGAAAGATTAAAACAAAAATATCCAAATAATAATTTTATCAAAGATAAAATAAGACAACAGTTACAATTATTAAGAGATAAAGGACTTCTTGAATTTAAAACCAGAGGAGTTTATAAAAAAATAAAATTATGAAAACATTTGAATTTGAAATACAAGAATTACTATCAAGAATAGTTGAAGTAGAAGCAACAAATGAAGATGAAGCATACAGAAAGGTAAAAGAAATGTATAAAAAAGAGGAAATTATTCTTGACAGTTCAGATTTTGTAAAAACTGAAATAAAGAAATTTGAAAATGAACAATATCCAAGATAATTCATCAAATTTTATTCTTTATACTTCCAATAATGGAGATATAAAAGTGAATGTTTTTTTAGAAAACGATACTATTTGGTTAACTCAAAAGTCTATTGGAGAACTGCAAATGACGGAAAATCATATGAAACAAATTTTTATAATCTTGATGCAATAATTTCAGTTGGATATAGAGTAAATTCAAAACAAGCAACACAATTTAGAATTTGGGCAACCAAAACTTTAAAAGAGTTTATAATTAAAGGATTTCTTTTAGATGATGAGCGTTTAAAACAAGGAAATCAAGTTTTTGGAAAAGATTATTTTGATGAACTTCTCGAAAGAATTCGAGAAATACGAGCATCTGAAATACAGGGCATAACAATGTGTGAAAATAATAGCCGAGACAGTAGTGAAATAAAGGATTGTAGCTCACTTTAACTTCCCTGCAATTTGAGAGGGAAGTGCAACGTAATCGGCTAATATTCTTACACTCAACGTTCTGAGTTATTGAAATTAGTGATACTATATTATTTTTTACTGAAAAGTATGGCAGAATGAAGTTTTATCTGTTCAGATTGATTTTTGATGTAAGAACAGTGTTGCCTGCTTTTACTTTGCAGATATAAATTCCGGCTTCTAATTTTTGCCCCGCACTATTTTCGCCTCGCCAAACAAACTCATTCTCCAATGAAATTTTGTTGAGAACTTCTCTCCCGTCTAACGAATAGATGTGCACCGTGATTGAATTATGATTGTTGTTTTCTACTTTTATCCGGGTTTCGGAAGTAAACGGATTTGGGTACACGTTTAGCACTTTTTTAGAGTTAACAGAAGCCATCCATTCCGAATTTGTAGTAATACTGTTTTCAGTCCCCGGTGTTCCGGCTTGTGCCAACGACGCTTTCCACGATTCGGCAGTTGAATTGTCGTTATAATAGTGGCGCAATTCCAATGTTCTCCCTCCTCTGTTTGGTTCAGCCGGCCATGGTTTTGTGGCACTAAAAACGACCTCGTCAATCAGCTTTCCAAATCTGTTAAACAGGCGAACAGCATCGCCACTGCTTCCCAGTCCAAAACTAAAATCTCCAATGTAATTTTTTACTTCGGAATATTGTGTACTGAATTTATCCTCTTTTCTGCAAAGAACAAGATATTCATTCCTCTTTAATACTGTATTTTCAGGTATCGTGAATTTATGAGTGTCGTCGTTGTCTTTAAATATCCACCCCGAAATATCAACATCATCATCTCCCCAGTTAAATAGTTCTACCCAGTCGCCGGCATTATTTTCGTCAGACGAGTTGTAATTAATTTCGTTGAAAACAACGGAATTGTCCATCTCTCCGGCATCTTCAAAAATAGCCCGAATTGTGGTTGCATTTTTAATATTCACCTGAATGGTTTTATTGGTCATAACAACATCGTCGACCACCCAGCTATGAAATTTATATCCCGAACGGGCATGTGCTGTTAGCGAAACAGGAATGTTTTCGAAATACTCACCCTCCCAGTTTGGGTTGGTAATGGTTAGCGAGTTTAAATCGACAACTCCGGCCACCGATGGAAGAATTGATAATTTTATTTTGTAATTATGAGGAATTGAAAACTGCTCTTTAATATGCTCGCGGTTAAAGTCAGGACGATTTGCTGCAAAAGTAATCATTCTTTGTATTTGGCTGTTCCAGGTGTCAACCGAAGGTTGTTCCCATTTTTCGAAGTTTCTCTCTATTTCGGGTTCAATTGCATTGTGCAAACTATCGATGTGCGAAATAACATCTGCAGGCAGGAGAGTTGTGTTTAGCAAATCGGCAAACCTGTTAATGAATTGGTTTTTAAACGTTTCGCTTTCCAGCAATTTTCTGAATAAAAAAGTCGACCATGGCGGATTTGGCCACGATTGCCCGTTTGTTGCAAGAGCGAATTTAAGCGTATTTAATTTATAATCGCTACCATTCCAAATGCCAAAACCAAAATCGGTATCGAATAGTATCCAACGCCATTTTCCCTCTTTGGTGTGCGGTTGCCAGAATTTAATGTTGTTTCCCGGCCAGTCGCGGTTATTGAAATAGATTTCAGAAATTAAATAGTCGATATAATTGCTCATATCCATTTGGGAGCACACTTCCCGGAACACCTCATTGCTCGACAAATCGTTTGTTTTAATGAACCAAATTAAATCGGAATAATCTTTCGAACTTCCCTTTAAAACAAAACCGTTTCTCTCTAAAATATTAACATTCCCGGCTTTTATACCGTAATTTTCTTCAAGGAAATCTTTATTGATTTTTTCGCGCAAGTTTATAATTCCCCAATATTTTCCATTTAAATAGAGTATGGTGGGTTGATATGCAGCCCTGTCTATATCTAAATTGCGCACCAAACTGGTCATCATTCCATCGCGCATTTTAGAATACTCGAAATCGTTTCCACTATTCCGTAAAACAAACGATTTGAATTTTGTTATCTTTTTCGATTTAAAAAGCTGAACACCTGTTAGTTCCGGGTCTCCATATTCGTTTCGGAAAAATACCGACAGCGATTTTTGGGCTTTTGCACGACTCCAGTTGCCAAATATTTTTATTCCGCAATTCAACGAAAAGAGGCGTTTGCCGTCAGTTTCTATCATTTCAATATTTGCCGGTTTTTCCCAGTCTTCCCAAAAATTTGCACCAAAATAGGGTATGTTTTCCGAGGCATATTCTCCCATTACATAAATTCCGGTTTCATTATTCCATAAATTATCGGGGTCGGTAATTACCGAAACAACGGGGAGCGTAGGTTGCGCATTGAAAAGATAGGTGCGCGAAGCCATTTTCCCCGGAGCAAAACCGGGTTTAAAAATACGTGCCCGTACAATGCTGTTTTTACTAATTGGAATTGGTGTTTTGTATGCCGGGCTTGCCAGAGTGGGCTCTGTTCCGTCGGTTGTAAAATGGATCTCTTCGCCGCTATTTGCCCCCGAGAGAACAAGGTTTTGTGCTTCGGCAAGGAACATTTGCGGTATTGAGAAACGAACACTATCGGAAACCACTCCTGTAATATTTGATGTTTTATTTGGCTTCCCCGGCGATGGGTTGGCAAAAAGTACCCAATTTTCAATGTTATTCTTGTTGCGGCCCAAAGAGTATCTGCCGGGAATTATGCCAAAAGAGATTGAGTCGGCAATTACTCGGTTTTTATCGGTTAGAAAAACTGTTTCGCCCGATGCCGAAAGTTTAAAGTTTGAATGTGCTTCATCTTTGGGTAATTCAATGTATTTTGAAACCGGAGTACTCAGGCCGGTGTTGTACGTATATCCAAGAGTTAAAAACGGTATTGCCGAAAAATCTGAAGAATTCTTTTCAATGTTATGAACCTGAATGGCCAATGTATTTTCTCCGTTGGTTAACAGATAGCGAAATTTTGTAATGTCGTAACTCTCGGGCAGTTTTCCTTTTACAATTTCGGCTTCGTGTAAAAGGTCGGCAGTTTTGTCGAATGCCACGGGCTCTCCTTTTTTGCCAATTCCAAAACGGGCAATCTCTGTTCCGTTTAAATAGGCCACAAATGCATCATCAAAGTCGATATGAAACCAAAGAGATTGAATTGAATCGACATTATTTATTGTTATTGTTTTGCGCATAAAAACCGACAACGTATTTTCGTCAATTACAGTTTCATCATCGTTATCGCCATAACCTATTCCTGTTGCTCCGCTTTTCCACTGCCGATCGTCGAAAGCAATCGATTTCCAGTCTGAAGGTGGTTCTTCTTCGGGAATTATATATTTCCAAATATCGCCTTTGTCGATAACCGAATGCCAGTAAATACGCTTGGGGCGTCGGTCTTTACCCGAAGCGAGAATCAGGAAAGTTTCATTTTCTTGCAAAACAACGTCGGGAAGATGCCATTTAAATAAATCGGAATTACTATCGCTAATGTAATAATCTGCTAAATTTACTGGAGAATTGCCGTAGTTACAGAGTTCTATCCAGTCGGGAGAGTCGCCGTCTTTGTCAAATAACATATCTTTATTCGACGACATTAATTCGTTAATTTTTACATTCTGCGAAACAGCTTGAAAACTAACGATTATGGTGAACAGAGAAAAAAGCAGAGTTTTTAGAAGATACTTCATAAACAACTTCTATTTAAAAGTACAAATTAAAGAAATTATGCTAAACTCTAAATCAGAATATTTTAATTTTTGTTGTGAAGTTGTTTGTGAAGTGTAATTTTGTTTCTGAAGTTGTTTAATACTGTTTTCTATTTGTAATTTAAAAAAACACGATTATGATTTATAGTAAAATGAATTTCGATAAACAAAAAAGCATACGAATTGTATTTTTACTTTTCGTTATACAATTGTCGTTTCATGCGTTTGCTCAAGATATAAATCATCCGAATATTGTTTTAATTCTGGCCGACGATCAGGGATATGGCGATTTGGGTGTAACCGGTAATCCACATGTTAAAACCCCGGTTATCGATAAGTTTGCCACAGAAAACATTTAGTTTAAAAACTTTTATGTGTCGCCGGTTTGCGCACCAACTCGTTCGAGTTTAATGACGGGGCGGTTTTCGTTACGAACAGGAATTAGAGATACCTACAATGGAGGAGCAATAATGGCGGCAAACGAAATTACAATTGCCGAATTGTTGAAAAAAAGTGGGTACAAGTCGGGGGTGTTTGGGAAGTGGCATTTGGGCGATAATTATCCTTCGCGGCCAAACGATCAGGGATTCGACGAGTCTGTTATTCACCTTTCGGGTGGAATGGGACAGGTTGGCGACATTACAACTTATTTTTTAAGAGATAGCAGCTATTTCAATCCCATTCTCTGGCATAACGGAAAAACAGAAGCATACAAAGGTTATTGTACCGATATTTTCGCCAATCAGGCCATTCGTTTTATCGAAAAAAACAGAAATAATCCATTCTTCTGTTACCTTGCATTTAACGCCCCTCATACACCTTTGCAGGTTCCCGACAAGTATTATTCTATGTATAAAGATATCGATCCGGCTTCGGGATTCGAAAACGATAATCGCCCTTTTGTGCCAATGACCGAAAAAGATAAAGAGGCGGCAAGAAGAGTGTATGCAATGGTTTCCAATATCGACGATAATGTTGGGAAACTGCTTCGGAAATTGGATGAATTAAAGCTTACCGAAAATACGCTTGTTATTTATATGACCGATAACGGACCGCAACAACAAAGATATATTGCAGGAATGCGCGGTAAAAAAGGGAGTGTTTACAGAGGAGGAGTTCGTGTTCCGTTTTTTTTACGTTTGCCGTCGGTTTTTAATGGGAAAAAGCAAATTGAAACCACTGCTGCTCATATCGATGTTTTTCCAACAATTGCCGAATTGTGCCATGTTGATTTACCTCACGACCGAGAAATAGACGGGAAAAGTTTAGTGCCACTCATAAAAAATAAACCGGTAAATTGGGAACAGCGACCACTGTTTTTTTACTGGACAAGGCACTACCCGGAACTGTACAATAATATTGCAATTCAAAAAGGAGACTATAAATTGGTTGGTTACACCAATTACAATGCAGAAATAGATAGTTTTGAACTGTTCGATATTGATGAGGATCCTTACGAGCAAACGAATATAGTAACGAGCCACGCCGGTATTGCCAAAGAACTTAAGAAAAACTTAGATGCTTACTATTCCAATTTGATTGGTTCGGAAAATCTAATTCATCAACCACCGATTTTTATTGGCAATAAACAAGAAAATCCTGTAATTTTAAATAGAAACGATGCGGGAGGAGAGCGTGGAATTTGGTCGCAGGAAGAGATATATGGGAAATGGCGCGTTAAAATTACAGAGGGAGAGTATAATATTTTGGTTAAATTTATTAACCCAATTAAAGAGGCTGGTAGAATGGTTATTGAAACAGGAGCGGTAATCAATCAGATGAAAAACAGAACTGTTGGTGTAGATGTAATTGAGATGAAAAATGTACACCTTAAAAATATGGATTGTGATTTAATACCGTATTATAAAACAAAAAACAGACGTATCTTCCCGTTTTGGATTGAGTTGAAAAGAGTGAATTAATGAGTATAAATTGTACAAGCAAGAAAAAATTATGGACGGGAGAAAACGAAAAATATAGAGGTGGGCAGCGAGGTCGAAATTGTTCAAAAACACCACCAGCGCACCGGCGAATTAACCGATGGAATTGTTAAAAGAATTTTGACCAAATCGCCCAGTCATCCGCACGGCATTAAAGTGCTTTTAGAAACCGGCGAAGTTGGGCGTGTAAAGAATATTTCGGAAGATTAGTTTATTCGTTTTTCATACAAGCGTTTCCAGCCAGCCAACCAGTAGAATAAGCAATTTGTAAATTGTAACCACCTGTTTCGGCGTCTAAATCAATTATTTCGCCGGCAAAATAGAGTCCTGCAACAATCTTCGATTCCATGGTTTTTGGTCTTATCTCAGAGGTTAAAACTCCGCCTGCTGTTATTATTGCCTCTTTAAACGAGCGATTATGCGAAATCTCGAAACGCATATTTTTCATTAGGTGGCGAATTTTTTTTCGCTCTTTCCCCGAAACCTGATGACACGCTTTTTCGGGGTCGAGTTGCAGCAACTCAATAAAAACCGGAATCATCGATGCAGGCAACCAACTTCTGAAAATGTTAATTAACTGTTTTTTACCGTGCTCGTTTAAGTCGCGTTGCAAACGTTTGTCGAGTTTCTGCTCGTCGAGAGCCGGTTTTAAATCGATGGTAATTTCAACTTTACGGTTTTGTTGAAGGGCTTTTACAACAATCCGGCTTAGTGTTAAAACTATTGGCCCCGACAAGCCGAAGTGCGTAAAAATCATTTCGCCAAAGGCTTCGCCTGCTTTTTTGCCGTCAATCCAAACAACGGCTTTTACATTTCTCAGATTTAGCCCCTGTAATTTTTGTGCGGTGCTTCCTTTTGTCTCCACCGGAACCAGTGCCGGAA
>WGCT01000102.1 GCA_015493625.1 Draconibacterium sp.
CTATTTTCGTGGCTGAAGAATTACGCACACCATTTGTTAATGGTAAAAATTTTATGAGAATGGAACCTAAAGATCTAAAAAACTCGGAAGAGTTAAAAAGTCCTGAAAAAAAGGACCTTAAGAGTTCGGAGCAAAATGTTGTTTCGGAGGAGGCAAAAGAAGTTAAGGAAACAGTATCGGAGAAAGTGGAAAAAACAGACGAATCTCCAACAAAAAAAGAAGTAGCAACAAAGAAACCGGTAAAGAAAAAACCGGCTGCCAAAAAGAAAGTTGAGAAACCGATTGAAGAAACAGCTCCCGATTCATCTGATAAAACAGAGGAAGCAGATTCCGTAAAAGAGGAGGTAAAAGCTGAACCTGTAGTTGAAGAGATAAAAGAAAAAGAGAAAGATAAGGCAGCAAAAAATGAAGTAAAAAAGGAGGACCCGAAGGAAGAACCTAAGGAGAAAGAAGTTGCTGAAGAAAAGACGGAGACGGTTGTAGAAGAGAAGGAGGCGAAGAAAACTTCTGATTTGGAAAACGAACCGGAAAAACAACAAGAAGAGGAGGGAACAAAGAAGGCTGAGAAAGTTGATGTTGTTGCCCAAAAACCAAGAAAAGAGGAAAAAAAGGAGATTGTCGATTATTCGAAATATACACAAATTGAGTTGGTAAATGCCTTACGCGATGCTTTGGAAGACCCCGACGACTACACAATAAAAGACGAAGTTGAAGCAATAAAATCTGTTTTTTATAAAACATTAAACGAAAATATTAGTGCTGCGAAAAAGAAATTCATAGAAGCAGGAGGAGAAGAAAAAGAGTTTGTTGCGGAAGAAGATCCTTACGAAAAAGATATTAAAGATTTACTTCATCGTTATCGTCAGATTCGTATTGAATACAGTAAAAAAATGGAGCATGAGAAGGAGGCGAATCTGAAATTAAAATACGATGTAATTGAACGGATTAAAGCACTAATCAACAACGAAGAGTCGATTAATAAAACGTTTAACGAATTTAGAGAGTTACAGCACGAATGGCGCGAAATTGGATTGGTACCTCAGTCGAAAATGAAAAATTTATGGGATACGTACCATTTTCATGTTGAGAATTTTTACGATTACATTAAAATAAATCAGGAGTTGCGCGACCTCGATTTAAAAAAGAACCTTGAAATTAAAATTAAACTCTGCGAAAATGCCGAGGAACTTTTGGTTGAACCATCGATTATAAAAGCGTTTAATACACTTCAGAAATACCACGAACAGTGGCGCGAAGTAGGTCCGGTTCCGCGCGAACAGAAAGATACTATTTGGGAGCGGTTTAAAGCTGCCACTTCGAAAATAAACAAAAAGCATCAAGAGTTTTTTGAGGTTCGGAAAGAGGAACAGAAAAAGAATTTGGAAGCAAAAACCGCACTTTGCGAAAAGGTGGAAGAAATTGATTTGGAGGCAATTCCGAGCTACAAAGAGTGGGATGCTAAATCGAAAGAGTTGGTTAAATTGCAAAAAGTTTGGAGAACAATTGGATTTGCACCCAAAAAAGACAACGATAAAATATATGACAGATTTCGCGCTGCCTGCGATAAATTTTTCGATGCAAAACGTGAGTTTTATGCAAAAAACAAGGAGCTTCAGCAAAATAACCTGCAAATGAAGATTGATTTGTGTGTACAGGCCGAATCGTTGAAAGAGAGTACCGACTGGAAAAAAACAACTCAGGATTTTATAAATATTCAGAAGAAGTGGAAAGAGATTGGCCCCATTCCGCGAAAACATTCCGATGCTATTTGGAAACGTTTTAGAGCGGCGTGCGACTCCTTTTTCGATAAAAAATCGGAACATTTTTCGGGAATGGATTCCGAGCATGCTGAGAATTTAAAAAAGAAAGAGGAATTAATTGAAAAGGTAACAAACTTTAAATCGGCAGGGAGTGTTAATGAAAATTTAAAAATATTAAAAGGTTTTCAGCGCGAGTGGACCGAAATTGGTCATGTTCCATTCAAAAAGAAAGACGAAGTTCAGGCTAAATTTAGAGAGGCAATTAATAAATTGTTCGACGAATTAAATATCGACGAAGATAAGCGTAATATACTGAAATTCAGAAGTAAAATGACCTCATATTCCGAGTCGAACCGGGGCCAGAGTAAGATGCGAATGGAACGCGAAAAGTATATGAATAAATTAAAACAACTCGAGAACGATTTGGTTTTGCTCGATAATAATATTGGCTTTTTTGCAAAATCGAAAAACGCAGAATCGCTTATTGCCGATGTTAGAAAGAAGATTGAAGTTTCGAAACAGAAAATAGAACTACTTAAACAAAAAATTAGAGTAATCGACGAAATGGATAAAGAATAATCGGTATAAGAGGGAAGAAAATAAAAACAAAAAAGCAGGATATTCAATTGAATATCCTGCTTTTTTTATGGAAATAGTATGCTTACGAATTTTTCTCGGAGAGATATCTTTCAGCATCAATTGCAGCTTTACAACCCGAACCGGCAGCTGTAACTGCTTGCCGGTATTGCGAATCCATAACATCGCCACAGGCAAAAACACCGGGTACCTTTGTTTTTGAAGTTCCTTCGAGAGTTTTAATATAGCCCACCTCGTCGGTGTCGATGTAATCGGTAAAAATCTCAGAATTTGGTTTATGACCAATGGCAAGAAAAAACCCGTCGATATTTATTTTTACCTCTTCTTCGTTCTCTTCGCCTTTGTTTTTCACCAAAATTGCACCTTCAACAACTCCGTCACCAAACAGTCCTTTGGTTTGGTGTTTCCAAAGAATTTCAATGTTATCGGTATTTTTGGTGCGTTCTGCCATCACTTTCGATGCACGCAGTACATCGCGACGGACAATGAGATAAACTTTGCGGCATAATCCTGCCAGATACAATGCCTCTTCGGTGGCTGTGTCGCCACCACCAACTACTGCAACATCTTTACCGCGGTAGAAAAAGCCGTCGCAAGTAGCACAGGCCGAAACGCCTCCTCCTGCATATTTTTTCTCGTCTTCAAGCCCAAGATATTTAGCTGTTGCCCCGGTTGCAATAATTACTGTTTCAGCTTCAATAATCTTGTCATCGTCTATCCACACCTTATGAATATTGCCCGAGAAATCGGCTTTTGTTGCCATTCCCCAGCGAATGTCGGCATTAAAACGCTCGGCTTGTTTTTTTAAATCTTCCATCATTACCGGACCGGTAACTCCTTCCGGATAGCCGGGAAAATTTTCAACTTCGGTAGTAGTTGTTAACTGTCCGCCGGGTTGTAACCCTTCGTACATAACCGGATTAAGATTTGCTCGAGCCGCATAAATTGCAGCCGTGTATCCCGCCGGCCCCGAACCGATAATTAAACATTTTACCTTCTCTGTTTCTTTCGGCTGAGTGCCTTTATTCTCTTCGCTCTCGTTAATATCAAGTGATTTAAAC
>WGCT01000103.1 GCA_015493625.1 Draconibacterium sp.
CATTATACTCAAACCAAGTAGCTTTTCGGGTTGAGTATATAAAGTCAAGTCAAACTTTGGAGTGAATTTATGAAATGTGTGAACTTTTTCTAAATTTGTTCAAAAATTAAAAATAGTAAAATGAAAATAGCAGAGATTCATACCCCGAAGGGCATAATGAAAGTGAAATTTTATGAAGAGGATGCACCCGGAACGGTAGCCAATTTTATTAAACTTGCCGAGTCGGGGTTTTACGATGGTTTGACTTTTCATCGTGTTATTCCAAACTTTGTCATTCAAGGTGGATGCCCCGATGGCACTGGCGCAGGAGGCCCCGGTTATACAATAGATTGCGAATTAGATGGAAATAATCAATACCACGACAAAGGTGTTTTGTCGATGGCACACGCCGGAAGAAATACCGGAGGTTCACAATTTTTTATCTGTCTCAACCGTGAAAACACCAAACATTTAGACGGACATCACACCTGTTTTGGAAAAGTTTTTGAAGGACTCGATGTGATTGACGATATTAGACAAGACGATAAAATTGAGAAAATTGTTATTACAGAAGCTTAAAAATTGTTAAAAAATAGTGAAAGGGAAATGAATAAGTGTTCGTTTCCCTTTTTTTGGGAATAATCTTAAAAAGGTATTATGGTACGTGAGTTCAGGCTTTCGTTTGAAGAGTTAAATATTGTGCCCAACGATTTAACAAGCTTACTTGGTTTTACCGACGGAGTTATTCCGGAACCTTTCCCCACAATTATTGACGAAGCAATTGCAACTGCACAGCCGTTTTGTGACATTCGGGGTGGATATAAAATTTTCGACTCATTAGAAATTAACAGGAATAATAATTCAATTACAATTGAAGAGCAGCTATTTCTACCATCAAAAATTATTGTCACTCAGTTAAAAAAAGCGACATCGGCAGCGTTGTATATCTGTTCTGCCGGCAGCGGAATTTCAGATTATTCAAATAAATTAGCAAATCAGGGCGATCCGCTACTTGCTTATGTTTTCGATGTAATTGGGTCAGTAACGGTTGAAAAGGCCATGGATAAAATTCAGAAAAAGCTGGAATTGGAGATGCTAGATGCCGGGTTAACAATTTCCGACAGGTACTCGCCCGGATATTGTGATTGGAGTGTAAGTGAGCAACACTATCTGTTTCAATTGCTTCCTAATAACTTTTGTGGTGTTATACTTTCCGAATCGTCGTTAATGCATCCCATTAAATCGGTAAGTGGAATTATTGGAATAGGAAAAGAGATGAAACAGAAAGGTTATCAGTGCGACTGGTGCAGCGATAAAAATTGCATTTATGGAAAGATTAAACGTAGCCAGAGTACTAAAGGTTAACGGCCTTGTAAGTCGTTTTTAAACGAAGTTCGTACACAACGAAACCCAATGTACGATTTTGTAGTATCCTGGTATTCGTAACTGCGTGTTGAAGTACGAAGAAAATAGGAGATATCTTTCCACGAACCGCCTCGAATTACTTTTCTTTTCATAACCGGAGGATCGTCGGGTTTGGCATTGTATTGCAAATCGGGGTTCAAATCGTTAATAATATCGTAACCGGCTTCGTAAAATGCAGTACTTGTCCATTCGGCCACATTCCCTGCCATATCGTATAATCCGTAAGGGTTTGGGTCGAATTCGCCCACGGCCATTGCGGCTGTTGTTGTTGGGCTGTCGGCAACATAATTTCCGCGGCGGGGTTTAAAATTGGCAACAAAACAGCCTTCATCGCTGCGTGTGTAATAACTTCCCCACGGATAGAGTGAGTTTTGAAGTCCGCCTCTTGCGGCAATTTCCCATTCCGATTCGGTGGGAAGACGATAATCGTGCGCCGGTGTCTCTTTAAAACGGCTCGATGTTAATACTTTTAATTTTGTTCGCCAGTTGCAAAAAGCATTTGCCTGATTCCAGTTTACTCCCACAACCGGATAGTCGTCGAAAGCCGAGTGTGAGAAATATTTTAATGTAAATGGCTCGTTGTACGTGTATGCAAAGTCTCGAATCCAACATAACGTGTCGGGATAAACCGGAACCGATTCGTGCATTAAAAACGAACTTCTGTTTTCAATTGGTACGGTCTCCCCATCCTGATTAATAATTGAACCGTTGTATTTATTTGACTCAAAATCGAAACTATTGCTCCGTTTTGCAGCTTGCTTGTAATCTACCCAGTAGTATTCGTAAATTAGCTTTCTCGTATCAATCTCTTTTTTAAATAAGAAACGTTCCTCTTCGGGAATATATAATTCGTCCATTGCCATTTGAAAGTCAGGGTCGTCCCACTCTATTTTATCTTCCCAGTTAATAACCGGATTTTTTAATGGGACGCCGTCGGCACCTTCGGTAATTACAAAATCGGTATATGTTTCGCCCAGAAGTTTTCGAGCAATCGAGTCGCGAACCCAATATACAAACTGGCGGTACTCGTTGTTGGTAATTTCTGTGTCATCCATCCAAAAAGCTTCATTCGATACTCTTTTCGATGAGCTTTTTACTTGATTTACTTCGTCGCCGGTAACGCCAAGGGCAAAAGAACCTCGTTTAATATAAACCATTCCGTAAGGCGAGGGTTCGTACCACTCTTTGCTTTTTAGCTCGCGGTCGGGATGATATAAGTTTGATTTATTGCACGACGAGAAAAGCACCACAAGGGCAATAACAATGTATTTTAAAGCTTTTCTCATTTTCAATTTATACTCTTTATTTTAAATGCTAAAACGCTAAGTTTTTGTATTTATTCTTTCAAAAAAAAACCTTATGAAAACATAAGGTAATTTTCAGATATTTTTTCGATTAGTATTCCCAAAGATCTTGTTCGAAATTAAAGATTTCGTTCTCAATTTTTTTCGATTCGAGCATGGCATCTTTGCCACTTAAATAGGAACTAATTTCACGATTGTTTAATACATTCGATTCCTGAACGATGTAGCTATTGAAAAATCGTTTTACAAAAATGTCGTCGAACGACATTTGACTGGCTTCGTTGTATGGATTTAAAACCAGATTTGTAGCTAAAAGTGGCCGGGCTTCGGGATAATAAATCCAGAAAAGCTTTTCGCGTTGAACTTCTCCCGAATTATCGCCAGCTCTTAAAAATTCGCGAATGGGGCAAATTCCTATAATTCGAACATTTAGTGTCGATGTTTGCTTATCGAAATACCACTCCTCTTTTATCATATATTGTTTAATATCGTTCGGTCTTATTTCTCCCTGAACGGTAACCATGGTGCGTTCGCCGGTATCGAAGTCGATTTTCTCTTCCTGAGTTGCCTCGGCTCCAAACGACTCTTTCACCTGTTCGAACGACATGGGAACTTTAAAATCGTCGTCGTAACTTGCATCGTAAGGAGTAAGTTGTCCGTTCTCGATTCCTTTTAATAACAGCGAAATTAAATTTACCCGGCCCTCCATCTCTTCTGAAGGGAAATAGAGTGGTTGATTTATCTTTTCGCGTAAATCAATTATTCTCCATATTTTTTTCGACCAGAAAACGTCTGCTTCCCGTGGAACAGGAAGTGGCATAGGTTTTTTCTGATAAATATCGTTGTGTTTGTATGCACCGTTTACAATTTGTGCGTCAGTTTGTTTTCCTACCAATGTCAGTACGAAAATAATTACTCCAACATATACTACTAACTTTCTCATAATTACCTTATTTTAAATGAAATTGGATTAAGTTTACGCGTTCTACCGTCGTCGCCAATTGCTTTAATATTTGATATATAAACTATACTTTGTGGTTTTGCATTTCTCAACTGTTTTTTCTGCTCTGCCGTAAACCGGTTCGATTTCGATTTTTTTATAATTGCATAACCGGCAATCCCCGATGTTTGCACTTCGAATTGTGTAACACGGTATTTAAAGTCGAAATCGAAATCTTCTAATACTGCCATTACACCATCTTCAATTTGAATGCGTTCTTTTCGAATGTCGCCACCAGCCTGGCCGGCAACCTGAGCAACCGGATCGGGAACTTGTTTCACTCGCCAAACCGAAGTGCCTATTAATCGGCGTTTCCCGTTAATATTGGCATAAACGGTTACTTTTGTTCGTTTCCCTAACTCGTCTAACGATTTGGGTTCGATAAGAAATGCATCGCCCGATTTTGTTATTTTTCCGTTTGTCATTGTTACTTCCAGCCGGTCTCTCGGAATGGCTCCGCTACCCACATCAAACGGGTTTTTAATGCCAAGGTAAAACACATTCATCCCGGTTGCCGACATGGTAACCGTTGGTTTAACAACCTGATATTCCTGTTCAAACGGGTAGTTTTTTATTATTCCGCCCGGAGTTTTATATTTAATTAAACCACTCCATTTAAAAATGCCGGTCTTTGTTGTGTTTACCACATAATTGGCTTTCCCGTCAACCACATTAACCTCTTTGTTATTTATGAAAATCTGTGGTTGCTGTGTGGTATCCTCGGCAGCAAGAAAAATACTTGCATCGTAGGCATCGCCTTGCAAAATAATATTTGAATTTGCAATAATCTGTGCTCCCAGTTTATTGAATTTAAACGATTCGGCATCGATTTGTGCGTATAAGTAATTAACCAGATTTGTTTCCGAATTTTTTACATCAATCTGAATTTTTGAAAGTAGCGTAAGAATGGCAACAAGTGGTTTGTCGAGAAAATATTGCGTCTCCCAAGTTTTGTTTTCACTATCATCTTTTAGTTTTCTTACCGGGTCGGGAGTTTCAAGGCCTTTTAAAATAGAGTTTCTTAATTCAACATCGTCTTCACCTAACTGAGCTACTAATGTGTTTCTGTACTCTTCTATTTTATCTTTTAATTCGTACGCTTTTTTTTGTGTAATCATCAATTCTGAAGGGCCGTTTAGGTCGTCCTCTTTTTCTATAATAAGAGTATCTCCTTTACTGGTAACCAGATAGAAATTGTCGGAGCTAACCGGGTTGTCTTTATCTGCTAATTTACTTCCCGAGTAAGTTACAAGATTTTCTTTGAGTTGCGAGATGTATGACATCATGTTTTCTGTGCTGGCACGAACAATGTCGGCTTTGTTTTTCCATTCGGCTACTTTTGTTGGATTTTCGGCAAAAGCCATTTCGAATGACGAGTAAACCTGATTGGTTTTTGCATCAACCGCTTTTAATGTATGAAGCAGACTCGAGTCGACCACCCGAAATGCTTCGAGCACTTGCGCAGCAACATTTAGTGCCAGCATTGCAGTCAGCACTATATACATCATGTTAATCATTTTTTGCCTCGGAGTTTCCGGACAATTTTTTGCACCCATACTATTCTATATAGAAGGTTTTACTTTTTATAACTCATTGCACCCAGCATATTACCATAAATGGTATTTAACGACTCGAGGTGTTTATTAAGTTGCTCTGCGTTCTCTTTATACTTTTTTAACTCTTCAACCGATGAGGCTAAAATCGAATTCATTTCGTTCAAATCCTGACTGAATTTTTTACTCGCTTTAAATTGCTCTTCTGTTCCCTTTAACTGAGTTTCGAAATTTGAATTTAAAGCCGACAAGTTCGTATTCAGTTTATTTAGGTTTCCCGAATAGCTTTGAGAGCTCTCTTTAATATTATTTAATTCGGAAGCTACCGATTGTCCTGCCTCTTCGAATGTTGATGCTAAGCGTTTTCCTGTTTCGGCAAGATTTTGTGTTGTTGCCGAGTACGATTCGGCAAATGCACCAATTGAGTTGTTAATTGACTCGTTGGCTTTGTTGTTAATTTCAGCAAGGCTACTCATCGATTCGGAAGCCGACCCGAGGTTTTTTACGTACATGTCGGTGGCTAAAGTGGCCGATGAGATATCGCTTATTCCTTTTGCTGTATTGCTTAATTCCTTTAATCCTCTACCAACTTTGTCGAGTACCTCGGGGGTTAATTCTGAGCTTGAAAAAAGTTCTTCGAGTCCTTTTTTCCCTTTTTGCCCCTGCTCCTCCGAATCCATCAAATCGTACTCCTCTTTTAATTCGGGGTACACTCTACTCCAGTCGGGCATATCAATAGGCGGTTCAAAAGCCGACAGGAAGAAAATAAAAGCTTCCGTCATTAATCCAACTGTTAACAGAATACTTGAATATTGCCAGTGCTCTAATTTAAACAGTGCTCCAATCATAACAATTGATGCGCCCCAACCATACACATATCCCATTAAAGTCTTCCAACGCTTAGTTCTAAATAATTCTCCGAGATTCATATCAATAAAGGAATTAGTTGAATGATAATTTAATTAAAATTCGTTGCCGAATGTTGAGCGAACGCAACGGAAACCGACATACGATTTTGTAGTATCCTGATACTCATAACTTCTTGTTGAAACCTGAATAAAAGCAGAAATATCTTTCCACGATCCTCCGCGAATAACTTTACGTTTCATAACTGGTGGGTCGTCGGGGCGAGCATTGTATGTAAATGTAGGATTCAGGTCGCCGTAATAATTGTACCCGGCTTCGTCGAAGGCGGTAATTGTCCATTCAGCAACATTTCCTGCCATATCGTATAATCCATATTCATTTGGGTCGTAGCTTCCCACTTTCATTGTGGCAATTCCTCCATCTGCCACATAATTTCCTCGTAACGGTTTAAAGTTTGCCAGAAAAACGCCTTCGTCGTCGCGTGTGTAATAGCTTCCCCACGGATACATTGAAAAACTTTTACCTCCGCGTGCAGCATATTCCCATTCAACTTCGGTGGGTAATCTGTATTCCTGTAATCCGGGCTCACCTTTTCGCGATAAATAATCGGTTTGAATTTTTGTTCTCCAGTTGCAAAATGCGAGTGCTTGTTTCCAGGTTACTCCAACAACCGGATAGTCGTCGAACCCGGGATGCCAGAAATAGCGTGTTGCGAGCGGTTCGTTATACGAGTAGGTAAAATCGCGAATCCAACATAATGTATCGGGATAAACAGGAACTGCATCTTGAAAAATAAACGACGAACGGTTTGCTATTGGAATTAACTCTCCGTTCACATCGTAAACATTTCCTTCGTACTGTTGCGTTTTAAAGTTGTAACTGTTGCTACGTTTCGCAGCTTGTTGTAAATCAATCCACCAATATTCGTAAATTAGTTTACGTGTATCAATCTCTTTTTTTCCAAAGAATCGTTCATTTTCGGGCATATACAAGTCTTGCATTGCCATTTGGTAATCGGCATCTTCCCAGTCAATTTTCTCTTTCCAGTTTAGTGTTGGCGGGTCGATTGGGTTTCCGGCACGATCTTCTGTTTTTAAAAACTCGGGAAACTGGTCGCCCAGCATTTTTCGTGCAATTGAGTCGCGTACCCAATGTACAAACTGCCTGTATTCGTTGTTTGTAATTTCGGTGTCGTCCATCCAAAATGCTTCTTGCGAAACTGTTCTTGTTGGAACACCTGTTTTACCGGCGTCTTCATCGCTTGGTCCGATGTTAAAACTACCCCGACGAACGAATACCATTCCATACGGTTGAGATTCTTTCCATTTTTGTCGGCCCTGTACTCCAACAAGTTCTCCATTTCCGGACTTGCTACATCCGGTAAAACCAAGTGCACCCCAAAGTACAGCTGCAATTAAAAGAAGTCTTTTCATACGTTCAATTTTTGCGTAATATTATGATAACGATTTAAACTTACAATGAAATTTAATGAAACTTGTTAACACGATAAAGTTATTAAATTTACTGCAGGATAAAAGTTATTATTTACTATTTCAAATTTATCATTAAAGCCTAATACAATTGTTTTGCTTTTAGCTTGTTAAATCCATTGCCGGCAATTACCGGTTCTTTATTTATCTATCTTTTTATAAAAACCTTACACTTTTATATTTCTGATTTCTGTTTTTCTCTAAATTTAGCGAGTAACTCACAAAAATCTCGTGCGACCCAAATCCATATCTGCTAATTGCAGAGGTAACCAAATCAAACGAGTACCCGAATCGCAATCCGTTAGCCATTTCCATTCCCAATAAAATAGCCACTGCATCTTGCACACGATACGAGATTCCTCCCCAAAAACGTTCGTCGAAAACCACGTTAGCGTTAATATCTAACTGCCAACTGGCTGCATCAGTTTTGAAAAAGAACGATGGTCGCAACTCAAATAACGGGTCGCGCAATTTAATATTGTATCCACCCGACAAATAATAGTTTCGAACCAAATAGGACCGTGCCTGTTCATCAAATTTTATTTCGGCCTGATTTATATGCGTTACGGCAGCTCCAAAATAGTACTGTTTGTTCTTTAAATAAACTCCCAGTCCTGCATCGAAAGCTACCTGACTAACTTCGGCTTGCGGAATTAAATAATCTCCTGTTCCTCCTTCGCTTCCGTTTAAAACATCGTCAGACGATATCCATCCTTCCGGTTTTATTCCTTTGCTTAATACGCCTATCGATGTTCCAATTCCAAGCATTCCTATTTTTAAAGGAATTTTATAGGCATAATTTATATTAAGCTGCGTATTCTTCTCAAAACCGAGCTCGTCGTTTACAATATTTAATCCAATGCCGCTGGGTGCTCCAAATGCAGTAATTGCTGCATCGACACTGAACACCAAAGTTTTTGGCGCACCATGAAACCCTAACCATTGGTAACGATTTAAAATCAGCCCGTTAATAGAGCCGTCGGCACCTGCATAACCCGGGTTTACACCCAACTTGTAAAACATGTTGTTTGTATACTGCGGATCTTGCTGCCCAAAGGCTGCTAAATTAACGATAAATACTATAAATAAAAAAGAAATAGTTTTTTTCATACCCCTTTTTGAATGCGGCTTAACTGCATTTTCAATCTTTGCTAAAGAAATAAAAAATTGTTGTTTGTAACAAACTTCTGCTCGCATAGTATGCAAAGAACGTTTGCTTTTGTCTATTATTTTAACAATTCATCTAATTTTTGAATATAATGCAACCACAATTCGGGAATTTCGTCGTTCGATGCCTGATTGTACTCCTTTTCGGTGCAGCCAATAAATGTTGGTTTATTGTTGAGCGAATTAATTTGCATCCACCACTGATTGGTGATGGTATTCCGATAAAACAGCAGTGGTTTATCAATGTGTTTTACTTCAACCTGATACATGGTGCAGTTGTCGTCTTCGTTGGGCAATTTGTTATTTCGACCAATAAATCCTTCAATGAAATACCAAATAATTTGTGCCGAAAGTTTTGCCGTTAAACAATTCTTATCTTGTTCAGCAATATATTCAAAAAGTCCGAACACTTTCAGTCGGTTGCTTAAACCCGCATATTTTGCCAGTTGGCACGCTTCTTCACTTCTCAATCCATTGGGATTGTAGCCTCCTCCTCCCGGTGCTTCCGAATGTTTTACTGCTCCTAAATCGAAGGAGAGAATGTCGGTATTTCTTAAAACCGGCTCGGTTGCGGTAATGTCATCTCTTATTTTTCCCAATCGAATGTGGTTGCTTATTCCTTCTGTTTTCGAAAAATATTCGTGAGGAATGAAATGACTTTGATATGCAATTAAATTAAAGTGAAAAATGTTGGGGTTCGAAACAAAAACTCGTGATAAATAGTTGGTAGAACTAAACGATTCGACCCCCTTTTTTATGTCTAAAAAAGCATCGACTGTTGAAAAAGAGAAAAACTTATTTGTATTGAATGCTTCGCAAATTCCAATGGTTAAATCCTGACTGCCACCAATTACAACGGTTACTATTTCTAATTGATTAAACAGTTCAACAATGTCGCGAAGCGCCTGATAGTTTCCTTTTACAGTAGTAGCTGTTTTTAAATTGCCAAAATCGACAATGGATACAGAACTGTCGAATTTTGCCAATTGGTAAATCTCTTTGCGAATTTTACAGGGCGATTCATTTAAACTGTTTTCATCTTTTCTACTGTCGAACGGAATGCCCAAAATGGCGATGTCGATCTTTTTATAATTTGCCAAATCTATCGAAACAGTTTTCTTTTCGATAGCTTCTCCTAACGAATATTTCCAGTTTACCCGGCTTGTTTTTGAAAACCGGTTAAAATCTACTGCATCAAAATAGTGACGAATATCTATTTCCATAGTTTTAATTGAAAAAAAAGGCAAATGATTTATCACCTGCCTTTATCTCTATTTTTTTCTTCCCCGTCGCCGTGATTTGGGCTCCGGAGCTTCTTTAATAATCTTCAGGCAATCTTCCAACGAAAGTTCTTCGGCTTTTGTTGTTTTCGGGATTTTATAATTTTTCTTTTTATACGAAATATATGGTCCCCACCGGCCGTTTAGTACACGTAAATCGGGCTCTTCGTCGAATATGCGAATAATTGCTTTTCTGTCTTTTTCACGTTTTGCCTCAATTAGTTCAATGGCCACATCGAGTTCTACGGTGTACGGGTCGTACTCTTTTCCCAACGAAACAAACTTACTGTCGTGTCTAATATATGGCCCGAATCGTCCAATTGCCACGGTAACTTTTTTATTTTCGTACTCACCCAACTCACGCGGAAGCTTAAACAAATCAAGAGCCTCTTCCAGGGTAATTGTTTCAATGTTCAACCCGCCTCGCAAACTTGCAAACCGGGGTTTCTCTGCTCCCTCTTCCTGACTGATTTCACCAATTTGAGCCAATGGGCCGTAACGGCCAACTTTAACAAATACCGGTTTCCCTGTTTTTGGGTCTTTACCTAAAAGACGTTCTCCGTTCGAACGTTCGGCATGTTCAAGAGCATTTTCAACCTTTTTATGAAATGGTTTATAAAACGATTCAAGCATTTCTGTCCAAACCTTTTTCCCTTCGGCAATGCTGTCGAATTCGGCCTCAACTTTTGCGGTAAAGTTGTAATCCATTATCTGGTCGAAGTTATCTACCAAAAAGTCATTTACTACAATACCAATATCGGTTGGCGAAAGTTTATTTTTCTCGGCACCTGTAATTTCTGTTTTTGTCTCTTTTGAAATGGCATTGTCCTTTAAAACCAATACTATATATTTTCGCTCAACTCCCTGACGCTCCTCTTTTACTACGTAATTTCTATTTTGAATAGTAGTAATTGTAGGTGCGTAAGTCGATGGCCGGCCAATGCCAAGCTCTTCCAGCCGCTTTACCAACGAAGCCTCGGTATATCGAGGTGGACGTTGCGAAAAACGTTCGGTAGCTTGAATCTGCGTCAGGTTTAATTTGTCGTCTGTTTTTATTGGCGGAATAATTGCCTGCCCTTTAATTGCCTGTCCGTTGCTGTTTTCTTCATCGGTCGATTCGATGTACACGCGTAAAAATCCATCGAAAATAATGACTTCGCCTGTGGCAACAAATTTTTCTTTTGTGTTTGAAATTGAAATTGAGACAGTAGTTTTTTCGAGTTTTGCATCGGCCATTTGCGAGGCGATTGTACGTTTCCAGATTAATTCGTACAGTCGCTGTTCCTGGTTTGTCCCTGCAACGGTTTCGTTGCTCATATAAGTTGGACGAATTGCTTCGTGTGCTTCCTGAGCTCCTTTTGCCTTGGTTTTATATTTTCTGATTTTCACATAGTTTTCGCCATGCAACTCTTCAATTTTTTGTTTCGATGTATTGATTGCCAACCCCGACAAATTTACCGAGTCGGTACGCATGTAGGTTATTTTTCCGCTTTCGTACAATTTTTGTGCTACGGCCATGGTTTGCGAAACCGAAAATCCCAACTTTCTACTTGCTTCTTGTTGGAGAGTAGAGGTTGTAAACGGTGGTGCCGGCGACCTTTTCCCGGGGCGTTTTGCAACATCGGCAACAGTAAATTCAGCAGTTTTACATTTTTCTAAAAATGTATTTACCTCCTCTTCTGTTTTAAAACGTACCGAAAGGTCTGCTTTTAATTCGGTAGTTTTCCCATTGGCATCATTCACCTTAAAAAAGCCGGTTACACGAAATGCCGATTCGCTATTAAATTTTCTGATTTCGCGTTCGCGTTCAACAATTAACCGCACTGCCACAGATTGTACACGGCCTGCCGAAAGCGAAGGTTTTACTTTTTTCCACAATACGGGCGACACCTCGAACCCAACAATGCGGTCGAGAACGCGGCGTGCTTGCTGAGCATTGACTAAATGATTGTCGATGGTACGTGGATTTTTTACCGCGCTGGTAATTGCATCTTTTGTTATTTCGTGAAAAACAATTCGCTTCGTATTCTCGGGTTTTAGTTTTAGAACCTCTTTTAAATGCCAGGCAATTGCTTCTCCTTCACGGTCTTCATCAGATGCAAGCCAAACCATATTGGCATTTTTTGCCAGCTTTTTTAATTCGGTTACTACTTTCTTTTTATCGGGCGAAACAATGTATCTGGGCTTGAATTTATTTGCAATGTCAATACCAAAATCTTTCTTCTCCAAATCTCTGATATGTCCCATGCTTGAGGTAACCACAAACCCTTTCCCAAGGAATTTTTCTATGGTTTTTGCCTTTGCCGGAGACTCTACTATAACAAGATTTTCGTGCATATTCGTTATAAAAATTTTTGCAAATTAAAGAAAATCAATTGCTAAGTTCAAAAATAATCGCACTATTTTTAAAATCTATAACAAAGAAATATTAAATGCCTCATTGTTTTCATCTATATTCTATTGCTTACTTTTTGATGGTCACCTGTTCAACATCAGCTATTTTTTTACAAAATATGTTAAGAATTTAAAGAGTCTCTGAGTTTACAGAATAAGCTTTATTTATAATCAGGTCATGGCGTCTTTCCTCAGGCGTCACTTTCAGACTTTCTACTTTGCCGTTTTTCACACTCCCTTCAATAATCGTATTATACGGAGCATGAAGTTTAAATGAGGCATTCCAATCTTTGGGCCAGGCCGGCAGGAGGTAAATCTTTTTTGAATATGGATCGACTTGTATCAACATCGATTGAAACGTTTTCATTAAAGTTCCTCCATGATCCTGATCGGGAGTCCAGTCGTAATTTGGCCCCCAGAAAGCAGGAAAACGTTTTGTCTTATCGTAATTCTTCGCCCGGCTTACCAGGCCATCTTTTGCCTGCTCTGTTAAACCGAGGTATGCCATAAAGATATCATCCTGTCGCCAGCCAAAATGCCCTTTGTCCCAACGATGCTCCAAAGCATTTTTCGCCCACTCAATATTTGGTTTGCCAACTCCAAATAGCCGGAAAGGAAATACTGCATAGAGTTCCGGATTTTCAACATTGCTTTTCTTCTCGAAACGGGTAGCCGGGGCAAGTGCTTTTCCTGAAGGTGTATCACGAAGCGGTATATCCGGAAGTTTTGCATAAAGTGTTTTCCAGAAATTACGGTCTTCGGGCTTGGTAAGACCTTCGGGTAATGCCAATAAACGACTGCACAAACTGTACAGCCCTGCCAATTCGGGCATCGGGTTGGTACAATCCCACCATGTTTCAGCCGACTGTGACGGGTACATCACCAGTTTGCCATCTTCGTTGGTCGTATAACGATTATTGAAAAACTTCATCACATCGTTCGCTAACGGTATTATTTTCTCCTGAAGAAAATTTTTGTCCTGTGTGTAGTCATAATAATTGAGCATCATAAATACCAGTTCTTCGCCGGCTACCCATTCCCATTTATGGTAGCCACTTTCCTGTAACTTGTCCTCTCGTTCTTCATAGGGCGTCCAGCCATAAGTTGTTGTAAATGTTGAGCCCCAGAAATTCGAACATTCCGAGAAAAACGCGCCTTCGTATCCGAAGTACTTATTGGTACGGTATTTACAAAGTTTATAGGTTTCGTCGGCGTACATTTTAAAGAGGGGTTGCATCAACTCAAAGTCACCGGCAGCACACATGCTTAAATAGGGTAAACGTGTATTCTGCCACCAATATCCGGGACCCCATCTGCGGTAATCGGCATCGCCGGGTTTACCTTCTGCCGGAACGGTAAATATTGATCCGTTAAATTTTATTGGGAAATTGCCACGACCGGCCGAAGCATCGATAAACCGTTGCAAGATATATGCACGCGATACAATAAAAGCATCGTCATCTTCTTTTTGATAAGTGTTATCATTCGAAACGGCATAAATCCAGCTTCTGTTCCAGAACGCTGCCCACCAATCCCAGTGGCTCTTTTTTCGTTTGGCAAAAGATTCTTTTTCAATATTGATGGCAAGTTTCTCAATTGATTTTTTCCAATCTTCAGGGTTGGAAGGTTGCTGAGTTAAAACATATACATTCAACCTGCCCGATTTTGCAGCACCGGTTTGCAGGCTTTTATCGCTTGTTCGTTGAGCTTTTGTTCCGTTAATAATTGCTCCAAAAGTGCGATGTAGAATTGGATCACTTATTGGATAATCCGATAAACCCTGCAATTTCATATTCAGATCGAAGCCAACCGATTTTTTATTGTAATGATACCAGCCGATATAATCTTTCGCATCCTGAATTAAATGATCCGGTTCAACAATTACCGGCTCATGCAAGCTTCCCGGCTTAGAACGATCTTCCAATAAATCGCTTACTTCCAGACCTGGTAATGCATAGGGTTCAGTTCGCCACAATTCAATGTTTGCAGTCATGCTTAACGGCACAGAGCATTCGTGTGAAAGATGAATAACCGGATTATTGGCATC
>WGCT01000104.1 GCA_015493625.1 Draconibacterium sp.
ATTAAGTTCATAACGTGGTCACAAATGACTATTTTTATATTTTAAAATTCGCTTGCGGATTTAAGGTATTTCTTGAAATTCATACTTATAATTTTTAATTTAAATTTCTTTTAGCCAGGTTAATAACCGACAGATATAAACCAACAAACATTATAGACAAAAAGTATATCAAATCTTTTGTATCTAAAACGCCTCTTGAAATACTTTCGAAATGTGTGTTTAAGTTCAAATAACTAAATAAACCTCCCAACCATCCGGTAGAAGCATTTGCCAATACTCCAAAAATAATGTGGAAGAATAATCCAATAAGCAAAGCAAATAAGAATGCCACAATTTGATTGTTAGTTAAGCTGCTTGTAAAAATTCCAATTGCAATGTATGTAGCACTCATTAGTACTAATCCGAAATAGCCGAGAAAAATGGCTCCCAAATCAATATTTCCGATATTGGAAAGTGTGATAACATACACAACGGTTAAAAGCAATGCAATAACTATAATAAGTAAATTGGCCAAAAATTTACCTGTAATTAGTTGCCAGTCGGTAACTGGTTTTGTTAGCAAGAGTTCTATGGCTCCCGAACGTTTTTCCTCGGCAATAGATTTCATTGTTAATGCAGGAATAAAGAAAAATAGGGTCCAGTATGCAATGCTAAAGAATGTTCTTAAACTTGCCTGCCCAACTAAAAAAATATCGGAGCCGTAAAGCCAGGTAAAGAAACCACTAAAACCTAAAAAAAGTATTATCATCACATAAGCGATAAGCGAATCGAAATAACCTTTAAGTTCTTTTTTTGCTATTATCCAAGTTGCTCTCATTATAAATTAATTTAGTGTTAATTGTCTGAAAATATCTTCAAGTTTTCGCTCTAATGCTGTCATCTCGGTAAGTATCCACGATTTTTCTACGCATAGTTTAAATATTTCGCGTTTCGATGAAAGTCCGGGACGACTTTTTATTTCAAACCTATTGTTTTGCCGATTAGCAAAATCTACTAATTCAACAGTTGACAATGCTTGAATACTTTGGTATATTTCATTTACATCGCCATCTTCTATTGTTACCAAAAGGGTTTCGCTATCTTCGGCTTGATTTCGTAGACTTTGGGCGGTTCCGTTAGCAACAATTTTCCCCTTATTTATTATTAAAATTCTATCGGCAATGGCTTCTACTTCGGGTAAAATATGTGTGCTTAATATTACTGTTTTTTCTCTGCCTAACTCACGAATTAATTTTCTGATTTCAACAATTTGGTTAGGGTCTAAACCTGTAGTTGGCTCGTCTAAAATAAGTATCTCAGGATCGTGAATTAATGCTTGAGCAAGCCCTACACGTTGTTTGTACCCTTTTGAAAGCTCACCAATTTTTTTGTGTTTTTCTGCATTTAACCCTACTTTTACAATTATCTCTTTTATCCTTTTCCGAATTTGTTCTTTTGGTATTGCCTGCAATTCTGCTACATATTTTAAATAATCTATTATTGGCATATCTTCGTAAAGCGGGTTGTTTTCAGGCAGATAACCAATATGTTTTTTTATCTCTTCAACATTATCTTTTAAAGCTTTATCGCCAATATAAACTTCGCCTTTTGTGGAAGCAATAAAATTGGTTAGAATTTTCATTGTTGTAGTTTTACCTGCTCCGTTAGGGCCTAAAAAACCAACAATTTCACCTGTTTTAACTTCAAAACTGACATCGTCAACAGCTGCTTGTGTGCCATACTTCTTAGTCAGATTATTAACTTTAATATTCATAAAATTAAATTTTGTATTTATAATTATGATTAATAATATTTTATTAAAAGCTCGATTTTTTCTACAATATTTTGGTTACAACACTTGCGGGACAAGAGCCGAGAAAGTTTTTTGGTTTATAATATTTCTGTTTAGTAAACTGTGTATGTGAATTTTATTAAAATATAAATTGTTTGAATTTATATTGATTTGCCACGAGGACTTGTTTTCTAGTGAGTCCTCTTCAAACTGTCCTGGGAATAAAAATTCGAAGAACAAGTTAATGTATATTAATATCATTTCCATATCTTCAGTTTTACATCGCAAATGTATATTACATCGTGTCAAACTCCAAAGTCGATTAACATAATTTAACGCAGAAACCGTGCGGTTTTAAGCGAAATTAACACAGAGAAATGTACATA
>WGCT01000105.1 GCA_015493625.1 Draconibacterium sp.
AAGAGACAGATCCTCAGCAACAGATTTCGAAGATCGACGATTTATTGGCAGCTTTGACTGCATCGAAAAAAGAGCAGGAGTTACTCGACAAAAAATATGCGGATTTAATTCGGCAGGCCGACCAGCTTTTTGGTAACAACGATTACATTCAGGCAAAAACAAAATACAACAATGCACTCGAATTGAAACAGAAAGAAGCTTATCCGAAGAAGAAGATTACAGAAATCGATGGTATTCTTGAACAACAAAAGGTCGATGAACAGTATCGTGCTGTTATTGTTGCTGCCGATGGTTTCTTTAAAACTGAAGAGTATCTGCAAGCCAAAACTGAATACGAAAAGGCGTTGGCTATTAAAGGGAATGAGCAATATCCTAAAAAACGAATCGATGAAATTGATAAAATACTTGCCAAAGAGCGCGAACGAATTTTAGCGGAAAAGGCTGCTGCTGAAGATTTGCAGCGACGTAAAGAAGCAATTGCGCAGATAAACAGTAAAATTGACTCTAGAAATGTTGAGAGTGATGCAGAACTTGATGTTTTATATAATCAGTATATTCAGAAAGCAGATGCACTTTTCGACTCGAAACAGTATAATGTTTCGAGGGCGTGGTATTATCAGGCTTTGAATGTAAAAGCAAAAGAGCCGTATCCGCTGGAACGGATTGCAGAGATTAATAAGCTGGTGGGTAGTTTATTGTTAAATCAGCGCGACCGCGATTATCAAAAATTTATCGATTTGGCTGATACGGCGTTTCGCGATAATGAGTTGGCGGTTGCCCGTGGCTGGTACAACAGAGCGTTGGGTATTAAATCGAACGAAACTTATCCAAAACATCAGATTGCCGAAATTCAGAAAAAAATTGCCGAGCGAATGGCAGGGAAAGCAGGGCAACAGTTTGAGGAGTATAAACAAAAAGCCGATAAAGCTTTTAGTGCTAAGAACTTTAATGTAGCACGTTTTTGGTATAAAAAAGCGTTGGAGTTGCGCCCCGGTAACGAGGAAGTTAAGACGCAGTTGGCAGAGATTGAGAAGCAATGATTGGATATTGGATATCGAATATCGAATGATGAATGTTGAACCAACCCGAATTATGAAGTGAACCCAATAAAGCAAGGTACAGATTGATAATAACGAAAAAAAAGGGAGTCGAAAAACGGCTCCCTTTATAAATATTATCTCTATATTACTACATATCAACCTCGATAGAAGCAATTTCAGTTTTCGAATATTTACCCTCTTCAAGTCGTTTGCGAACTGCTTTAAATGCATTTAATGTAAGCTCAACATCGTCGAGCGAGTGCATTGCTGTCGGAATCAGACGGAGAATTAATTCGCCTTTCGGAATTACCGGATAGACAATCATTGAGCAAAAAATACCATAATTTTCGCGCAGGTCGTAAACCAGATTTGTTGCTTCGGCTACACCACCTTTCAGGTAAACGGGAGTTACCGGCGAAATGGTTTTTCCCAAATCGAATCCGGCCTCTTTTAATCCTTTTTGCAGTGCCTTAACAACAGTCCAGAGTTTCTCTCTGAGTTCGGGCATCGAGCGCAACATGTCGAGACGTTTTAATGCACCGATAACCATTGGCATTGGCAGCGACTTGGCATACGTTTGCGAGCGCATATTGTAGCGCAGGTAGTAACAAATATCGGTTTCGGCAGCAATAAAACCACCAATTCCGGCCATCGATTTTGCAAATGTCGCAAAATGTAAATCAACACCATCGGTAACACCAAAATGCTCGGGAACTCCGGCACCTGTTTTTCCCATTACACCAAAACCGTGGGCATCGTCAACCAACAACCGAAATTCGAACTCCTCTTTCAGCTTTACAATTTTGTCTAACTGCCCTAAATCTCCGGCCATGCCAAAAACTCCTTCGGTAATAACCAAAATACCACCACCTTGTTTGTCGGCAAGTTTGGTAGCGCGTTCAAGTTGCTTGCGAAGGTTTTCAATGTTGTTGTGTGGATATACGTAGCGTTTACCCATATGTAAACGAACACCGTCGAGAATACATGCATGCGATTCTGAATCGTAAACAATTACATCGTTTCTGCCAACAATGGCATCAATTACCGAAACCATTCCCTGATAACCGTAATTTAATAAAAACGCATCGGGTTTTCCGACAAATGCTGCCAACTCTCTTTCAAGTTGCTCGTGTTTGGCTGTTTGTCCCGACATCATTCTGGCTCCCATCGGATATGCCAACCCGTATTGAGCAGCCGCTTCAGCATCTGCTTTTCTAACTTCGGGGTGGTTTCCCAGTCCCAGATAATTGTTTAAACTCCATGTAAGAACTTCTTTCCCTCTGAATATCATTCTGGCATTTATTTCGCCTTCCAGTTTTGGAAACGCAAAATAGCCGTGAATCTTTTTCATGTATTGACCAATATCTCCTTGATCTTTTCTGAATTTAGCAAATATATCCACGATTTATAATTTATGAATTTAATTAAAGTGCAAATGTAAACTTTTTTAAATTTTCGCCAAATGAGTTAAAATATACTAATTGAAAGTTACTGTAAAAGTATTGTTCGTTATCTTCGTACACTTTAATTGAAGTAATTTTTTGTATAAAACTAAAAATGAACTCAATACAAAGAATATTTTAATG
>WGCT01000106.1 GCA_015493625.1 Draconibacterium sp.
ATATTTTCGACTCAACAGTATGCAAATATACGACCAGTATTACCTCGTTATTACTATTAATACAAGGATTTTGTATCTTTTAACAACCAAATGGAGTTGTGTTAAAAAGTTAAAAATTGTTCGTTTATTTTAATGCATAACTGACATTATTCTGCCAGTGCAACAAAAAATACTGTTAACTTGTCAATTAAAGCAGGATAAAAAAACCCGACTTTAAAAAAAGAGTATTGAAGAAATGACAAACAATCAGAAAGAAGTTGAGATAAAAATCATCTTTTATCAGGAACTTTAAACCATTTATTATCGAGAATAACCGGTTTATAGTTTTTAATATACTGCATTGCTTCGACAGCATTTTCTGCAACAAAATAGAGGTCGCGGTAAAGCGTTTTTGCAAACTGCTGATTGTAAGATATTTCGAATTGCTTAAAAAGATACTCGAAAAAATTATTTGTATTAATAAAAACAATGGGTTTTGTATGATACGAAAGCTGGCGCAAAGTAATTACCTCCAAAATTTCTTCGAGCGTACCAAACCCACCCGGCAAAGCAATAAATGCATCCGACATATTACGCATCTCCTCTTTGCGCTCCATCATATCTTCGGTAATAATTACATCGTGCGTGTTGTTCGATGCCAGCGAACGATTTATCATAAACCGGGGTATAATTCCAACCGTGCGACTACCGGTTTTGCGTGTTGCAACAGTAACTGCTTCCATGAGCCCCACATTGGCACCACCGTTCACAAGGGTATGTTTGTTTTCGCCAATAAGTTGGCCCAGTTTTTCGGCTTCCGAAAAATAAATATCATCAATAGCATTGCTCGACGAACAGAAAACACAAATATTCATTAGTATCGAATTAAATTTAAAAAGTGCAATTCAGAAAAATTAATAATCGAGTCGAAATTGTAATTCCCGACCCATAAATTTTTAAGATGAATTTTAAGAAAACAAAACCGGTAATTCGCCCGGTTTTGTTTGAATATTTTAACAAGAAAGACTTGTTAGAGATGCAAAGTAGTGCCCGAATAAATAATGCTCCTATGCATCGATATTTGCATATGTTGCATGGTCTTCAATAAATTTCCTACGTGGTGGAACATCGTCGCCCATTAACATAGAAAAAATATGATCGGCTTCGGCAGCATTTTCAATGGTAACTTGTTGCAAGGTACGTTTTTCAGGGTTCATTGTTGTTTGCCACAACTGCTCTGCGTTCATCTCTCCCAAACCTTTGTATCGCTGAATGTGTACTGCATTTTCGTTTCCTTCGGCCCACTCTTTTATTAACTGCAATCGTTGTTGCTCGTTCCATGCATAAGCTTCCTTTTTCCCTTTTTTAACAAGATACAGCGGAGGAGTAGCGATGTACAGATATCCTTTTGTAATCAGGTCGTTCATATAGCGGAAGAAAAAAGTCATAATCAGCGTCGCAATATGACTGCCATCAACGTCGGCATCGGTCATAATTACCACTTTATGATACCTGATTTTCTCCATGTTTAATGCTTTCGAATCGTCTTCGGTACCAATAGTTACGCCCAATGCCGTAAAAATATTTTTTATCTCCTCGTTTTCAAATATTTTGTGCTGCATTGCTTTTTCAACATTCAGAATTTTTCCCCGTAACGGAAGAATAGCTTGCGTACGCCTGTCTCTACCTTGCTTTGCTGTTCCTCCTGCCGAGTCACCCTCAACAAGAAACACTTCGCATTGAGCAGGGTCTTTTTCCGAACAGTCGGTTAATTTTCCGGGCAGTCCTCCACCCGAAAGAGCACTTTTACGCTGAACCATTTCGCGTGCTTTACGTGCAGCATGCCGTGCCTGTGCTGCCAAAATAACTTTCTGTACAATGGTTTTTGCGTCTTTCGGATTTTCCTCGAGGTAATTTTTCAGCATCTCGCTAACTGCCTGGTCAACAGACAAGCTCACCTCCGAGTTCCCCAATTTTGTTTTTGTTTGCCCTTCAAATTGTGGCTCGGCTACTTTTACAGAAACAACGGCTGTTAATCCCTCGCGAAAATCGTCGCCACTAATATCAAACTTCATTTTCGCAAGCATTCCCGACTGGTCGGCATAATTTTTAAGCGTTCTTGTTAACCCTCTCCGAAAGCCGGTTAAATGTGTTCCTCCTTCAATTGTATTGATATTGTTTACATACGAATGAATATTTTCGGAAAATGAGGTGTTGTATTGCAATGCAATCTCAACAGGAATTCCGGTTTTGTCGGAGCTGATATGAATAACGTCATCAATCAATCGGATACGGGTTTCATCTAAATACTCAACAAACTCTTTTAACCCCTCTTTCGAGAAATAGCTGTTTGATTTAAAGTTACCATCCTCATCCTTTTCGCGTTCGTCGGTAATAGACAATTTAATTCCTGCATTTAAATATGCAAGCTCGCGCAAACGGGCAGCCAGAATTTCGTATTTATATTTTGTAGTAAGAAAAATTGAGTCGTCGGGTTTAAACGTAACAATCGTTCCTGTTTTGTCCGATTCGCCAACAACTTTTGCTTCATACAACGGTTTTCCAATTGAATATTCCTGATTCCATACTTTCCCTTCGCGATGAACTTCGGCTTTCAAATGCGACGAGAGTGCATTTACACACGACACACCAACACCGTGCAATCCGCCCGAAACTTTATACGAATCCTTATCGAATTTTCCTCCGGCATGCAATACTGTCATTACAACCTCCAGTGCCGACCGGTTTTCTTTAGTATGTTTTTCTGTTGGAATTCCACGACCATTATCTTTAACGGTTACAGAATTATCTTCGTGAATAATCACGTCTATTGTATCGCAATGTCCGGCAAGTGCTTCGTCAATCGAATTATCAACCACCTCGTAAACCAAATGGTGCAGCCCTTTTTCGTTAACATCGCCAATGTACATGGCAGGGCGTTTCCGAACAGCTTCTAACCCTTCAAGTACCTGAATACTATCTGCTGAATAATTTCCATTGCCATCCTGTCCTGCATTTTTTTCTATTTCACTCATCTCTGTTTCTTTTTTTATCCAATTTGTTTGCTCTAAAATAAAAAAGTTTCCTTCGAAAAAGTAACTTACCTCCGAAAGGAAACCATCTGATTTTTAGAATGATACCAAACCGCTTAACTTGTTTTTTTATAACTTCGCAAAGATAACAAAATTAAACGAAGCAAGGTTCATTTTTGTTCGTTTGTTAAACATACTTTTCAACAATTTATTAACCTCAAAATGAGTGGGGGAAGCAGCAATTTTGGCATAAAATAATTAAAAAAAGTTTTGCAGTTTACAAAAGCTCTTATTAATCTTTAACCATTTGTGTTTCTGCGCCTTTGCAAGATTTCTACTTAATATCTGCTGAAACATAGAATGAATAAACCACTATGGACTAAAAGTACCATAGTTTTATACGATGAATGAAATTCATTTAAGAAAAATTGATTTCAGAATGATGATTAACCACGAAGGTATGCCTTTGGCAGAATATTGATTTCAGATTTAATCCGCCGCAGTAATTAAAATTGTTACTATCGTAGAGGTTCCATCTTTCTTCAAAATCTCAAAATCGTTAATCATTATTCGACATTCACTCTCTAGATTTTTAGAAGCTATGAGCCCAATATTATTAGGCTGGCTATTTACCGTTGGATAAATCCAACGGCAAAGGATAATTTTTATAATACAGCGACCACAAAAAATAACGAATATCGAATGATGAATGCTAAATTTCGATTTAAAAAATCTGTGAATCTGTGGCTGTTTAATTTTGAGAAGATAAAACCTATGGGAGTTGCTCAACTTATTCAGATTCTGGGCTAAAGCAAGATGCACTAAAGTGCATAGTTTTAACTCTCATTGTGACCAATAAATGCAAGCATTAATAC
>WGCT01000107.1 GCA_015493625.1 Draconibacterium sp.
TGTTTGGGCTTGCTTTGCGAAAGAAGTTATTCTTAGTGTTCCTTAATATGGTAAATATCTGAAATTAACGTCATTGCGATGACGAGGAACGAGGAAGAAGCAATCTGAATTATTATCTCGGACAATAGTGATTCTAAATTTAAAGATTAATTAGATTAACTAGTACACATTTTGTATTCGCTACCCACAAACGACAACTTGTTCGAAAGGAAAACCTAGCTTTGACACTGAAACCAACCCCGATGTACTTCAGGCTCTCGAAAATCCCTTTTAACTTTAAACAACTTCAATCATAATTTATCAAATACAACCAGCGGAGTTTAAAGAAAGATATAAATCTATCTGTAAAAATTAGGTCAATAAGGTTATTCCAAATCGGCAATACAACAGCCACGAAGGTTTTTTTACAAGCGAATAATGTAAACTCAAATGAGTATTCCCCACAACTTTTTAAAGTGAGTCGAAAGAACTCCATCGAACCAATGCAAACACAGCATTAAGTTGATGCCTATGCGATGTACCTCGAAACGAAAAGCAATTTGGTTCGAGCATAGTATTGGAAGAGGTTTATTTTCTTTTACTTTTGCCATAAATTATAGATTGTGAAAAGAGGTGTTTTGTTTTTTGTTTTTCTTAGCCGCAGTTTACTGTTACTGGCAAGTAATGAAGTTGCCCCCGAGGGAAATAAATTAATCGGTTTTTTTTTGGCTTTGCTTATTGTAATTGTTTTACTCTTTTCAATAAAAAAAAGAGGTGGTAAAACAAAAAAAGGCCGGTTATTTCAACAGGGGAACAAAATAAAAATAGAGCTCGAAAAAGATCGCTTGTACTATCCCGACAGCCTAAAATTAAAAGTTACCAATCGGGGAAAATCGGATATCGATTTAGATAAACCACTTCTGGTTTTCGACAATTTCTGGTTAAAACGGAAATTCAAAATTAAAGGAATTGGGAAATACTCTTTTTATCCACTCTACCTTGAAAAAGGAGCCACACACACTCTCGAAATAGATATTACACGTTTTTATCTGCACGATAAGAAGTTGAAAAAATATCCGAAAATAAAAGTGAAACTGTTCGATATTAATGGAAAACATTTAGGAAGCAAATCTGTTTATATTCGTAAAACATTAATCAGATTTTAGATGAGAAACTGGAAGTTTAACCACATCGATTTTTCGACCTACCCGTTCTACGACGAAGACGATTTAGGTGTTTTTTGGTCGCCCGAAAAAACAAAAATTAAAATTTGGGCACCCACTGCAAAAACGGTAGAACTGCGTTTGTACAAAGACGGGCAAACGGGCGAATCGTTTTTTAAAACCAATTTACAACCTTCGGAAAACGGAACGTGGCAAACCATTTTAACAGGCGATTACGAAGGAAAATATTACACATTCAGAATTAATGATGGCGAGTGGCTAAACGAAACCCCCGATATTTATGTACGCTGTGTGGGTGTAAACGGCAAACGCGGACAAATTTACAATCCCTCCAAAACAAATCCCGAAAATTGGAACAACGATAAAAAACCACATTTTAACGATTTTACCGAAGCAGTTATTTACGAAACACACATTCGCGATTTTTCGGTTGCCGAAAATTCAGGAATTAAAAACCGAGGAAAATATTTAGGATTTACCGAGGAGAATACAAAAACAGCAAGTGGTATTTTAACCGGAATTGCACATTTAAAAGAGTTGGGAATTACCCATGTTCACCTGTTGCCGGTGTACGATTTTTTTACCATCGACGAAGAACAACCGTTGGAGAAATACAACTGGGGCTACGACCCGCAGAATTTCAATGCGCTGGAAGGTTCGTACGCAACCAATCCATACAATGGAACGGTACGCATCCGCGAGTTTAAAATGTTGGTGCAGGCACTTCACTCCGCCGGAATTGGAGTGATTCTCGACGTAGTTTACAACCATACTTTTTTTACAAAAGAGTCGGCTTTTAACCAAACGGTACCCGGCTATTTTTACCGGCAAAACGAAGATGGGACGTTCTCGAATGCGTCGGGTTGTGGCAACGAGGTTGCAACCGAACGTGCTATGGTTCGAAAATATATTATCGACTCGCTAAACTATTGGGCAACCGAATTTCATATCGATGGATTTCGTTTCGACTTAATGGGTGTGTACGATTTAGAGACAATGAAAAGCATTCGGGCTGAACTCGACAAAACCAACCCCGGGCTATTTTTATATGGCGAGGGCTGGGCGGCCGACCGGAGTCCGATGCCGGAGCAGTTTCGGGCAGTAAAAAATAATATTCAACAACTGCCAAATATTGCTGCATTTAACGACAATTTTAGAGATGCGCTGAAAGGAAACCACGGAAATAAAAAGAGCAAAGGTTTTGTAAGTGGGTTGGAGTTGGCCGAAGAGCCGGTAAAATATGGAATTGTTGGTGCAATTAACCATCAGCAAATTAATTTCGATTTTATTGAGACACTGCAACACGCCTGGGCAGCAGAGCCAAATCAGTGCATCAATTATGTTTCGTGCCACGATAATTATACCCTTTTCGACAAGCTTAAAATGAGCCTTCCGAAGGCAACCGATATTGAGTTGCGAAAGATGGTAAAACTTACCGGAGCACTAATTCTCACTTCGCAGGGAGTACCATTTTTACACGCCGGAGTAGATTTTTGCCGCTCTAAAGGTGGAAACGGGAATTCGTATAAATCGCCCGATTCGGTTAATCAAATCGACTGGCACAGGAAAGAGCAGTACCACGATGTTTTTGAATATTTCAAAAAACTGATTCAGTTACGGAAAAACCATCCCGCATTTCGAATGGCAACATCCAATTTTATTCAAACAAACCTTAACTTTTGTATTCCTTACGAAATGGGAGTTATTTCGTATTGTTTAACCGGCGATTCTGTTGGCGATTCGTTTAAAACCATTATTGCCATTTTTAACGCTAACAAAAAGGAAGTTTCAATTCCCATTCAGGAAGGAATATTTAAAGTTATTGTAAAAGGCGATGAAATTAACGAGACCGGGATTGATGAATCTGTTTCGGATGTGGTTGTAGTTGAAAGTATTTCGATGGTGATTTTGGTTAAAACAGAAGAGTAAAATTTTTGTCTTTCCCTTTAAATTTTTCAATCTCAGCTTTATAAAATTTCATCTGCTGCGAAACAATAAATTTTCTAAAAACTTCTAAATTATTTTCTTCTTCTGTTCTATTTAATGCCGAGATATATTCTGCCCTATCCTCTGTGAAAATTTTAATTAAAGGTTCGTTATGATAAAGTTGAATGTAATTCATCATTAATCTTGAAATGCGCCCATTTCCATCTCCCCAAGGATGGATATTTACGAGATTATAATGTAAGTCGGCAGCAAGTTTTACCACTTCAACACTTTTAACATTATCTATTTTCTCATTTATCTTTTCACAAAGAGTTTGTAAAAGTACCGGAACTTCCTTTAAATCTGGAAAATACTTCTTGTCAACATAAACCTGTGCTAACCGAAGATCTCCCTTTGAAGTATCAAAATCTCCTGAAATTGTTTTCACAATTCCTCCTGTGTTTTTCATTGTTTTAGCAGCTATCTCTTTTAAAAAGTCTATTGAAATTTTACGTTTATTAGCGGCTTGATTTTTTATAAAAAGAAATGCTTCGAAATGGTCTTTCACCATTAAATGGTCGGTTAAAGGTTTCCCTTTTGCAGTAATATTATTTTCAAGTAAAATCCGTGTATCATTTTCGGTTAAAGAGCAGCCTTCTATTTTTGTTGAATTATAAACAATAGAAATCATACTGAACTTTTCGTAATTGATACTCTCCTTTAAGTTCAATGATAAATATTTTTGTCGATATTTTTCAAGTTCAATCCACATTCGGAAATAGTAATAATTGGAGTTGTTAAAAGTTAATTTAATTCACAAAAATAAATAATCAGATTAATATACTGCCAGCAGCAAATCGATATCCTGTGAAGGAATATTAAACAACCTGCCCACCTCGGGATTAGTAAGAATTCCGCGATAAATATAAACGCCCTTTCGGAAACCCTGCGAGTTTTTAATGTAATTGTCAACGCCGCCATTCTCGCCAACGGCCAGCAAAATCGGGATTAATATATTACTCAAAGATATTGACGCCGTACGTGCTACCATTGCCGGCGAGTTGGGAACGCAGTAGTGTAAAACACCATGTTTTTCGTAAACCGGATGATTAAAATCGGTGGGGTTTGAGGTTTCAAAACACCCTCCTTGACTTGCATTTAAATCGATAATAACCGCCCCCTCTTTCATCTGCTTAACCAAATCTTCTGAAACTTTAAATTTTGGGGAAGTATTAAATGCAGTTGCTCCAATAACCACGTCGGCCGAAATAAGTGCTTTTCGTAACACTTTTGGATAGAAAACCGAAGTAAAAATCCGGCGTCCTAATTTCTCTTCCAGTTTGCTCAATTCGTAAACCGATGTGTCGAAAACTTTAACAAAAATCCCCAGTCCGAGTGCTGCGCGTGCTGCATATTCTGCCGCAGTACTTGTTCCAATAATTACAAGTTCGGCGGGAGTTACTCCGGTTACCTCTCCAAAAAGAACGCCTTTCCCATTTCGCGATTTACTTAAATATTCGCTGGCAGTTGTTATGGCTGTTACTCCGGCAATCTGGCTCATTTGGTGAACAACGGGTAAAAACCCATCTTCGTTTTCGAGGTATTCGAATGCGAGAGTGGTTACCTTTTTCTTCATAAGTTTACGTATCGACTCGGAACGATGTGCCTGCGTTTGGAGACTCGAAATAATTACCTGATTTCCACGGAGCATATCAATTTCGTCGCAACTAAATGGTGCTACACGCAAAATTATATCGCACTGAAAAGTCTCCTCTTTTTTATCGACAACTGTAGCACCCGCCTCACGATACTCTTTATCGGAATAGCTGGCCGATTTGCCCGCGTCTTTCTCAATCAGAATTTCGTGACCATTCGAAATGAGCAAATCAACAGCTTGCGGAGTTAATGGCACTCGGTATTCAACTTTGTCGAGATCGGAAGGAATACCGATTTTCATCTTTTTCCCTTTTTTTTGAATCTCCAACGTCTCTTCTTGCGGAAGCAGCATGTTTTTTGGTAACGAGATTTTTTCCTGCGATTTATCCGATGTTTCCATTCTTTTTAATTTGGCAAACTAAAATATAAAATTAGGGTAACAAGTTACAAGCAAAAGGGGAGTTTTCAAAATGGGTTTATTCAATACAAAAAATTATGAGAAACCGATACGGCAAAACGGCTTTTAATTTTTCTTATTGGCTGTAATAAGTCTGCTATCATCGTCTCCAACTTCAATTTTAACTTCAACAATATTGTCAGGCAGAAGTGGTTCAATCATTTCGGGCCATTCGATAAAACAGTAGTTTCCACTGTAAACATACTCTTCGTATCCCAAATCGTAGGCCTCTTCCATATTCTCGATGCGGTAAAAATCGAAATGAAAAACGGAGGATAAATCTTTGGTTTTATATTCATTAACAATTGCAAAAGTGGGACTGGTAACCACATCGTCGGAATTGAGGGCAGTACAAATTGCCTGAATAAATGTTGTTTTTCCGGCTCCCATTTTTCCGTACAAAGCAAAAACCCGCTGGTTGGCAAACTGCTCGATTAGCTTTGCAGCTGCACTTTTTAACCCATCTATTGATGTAACTTTTTCTGAATACATTTTTTCGAACTCTTTGTGCAATATTACAAAAAGAAGATAAGTTTTTGACAACAATTTTAAAACACGATAAAAATCAGGGAAAAAGGATTGTTCTTTTCGGTAAAGATTTCGGTAAAAAGTATTAATTTTGCACAAACTTAATTCAATATTGATATGAATATTCCAGCTGATTTAAAATACACAGAAGACCACGAATGGGTTCGCATTGAAGGCGATGTTGCTGTTGTAGGTATTACCGATTTTGCCCAAAGCGAATTGGGCGATGTTGTTTTTGTTGAGATTGAGACTGAAGGCGAAGAGCTCGACAAAGGCGAAACTTTTGGTACGGTTGAAGCCGTAAAAACTGTTTCTGATTTATTTATGCCTGTTGGTGGCGAAGTAATAGAATTTAACGAAACATTAGCCGACGAGCCCGAGTTGGTAAACAAAGATGCATACGGCGAAGGCTGGATGATAAAAATTAAAATGGGCGACTCTTCGGAAGTAGACACATTAATGTCGGCCGAAGAATATCAAAAGATGATTGAAGCATAAGATTGCTGATAAAATATCTTATTTTGGGAAAGTGTAGGCATATTTATTTACCGCCTTTGCTTTTTACATAAAAAAACCGAAACTTTAAAAAGCTTCGGTTTTTTTTATTTTAATGCTTTCGTTATCAACCACCACATTTCGACCATCCGCACGAAGCGCATGTTAAACATCCCTCCTGATAAACTACATCGTCAGAGTTACACTCTTCGCATTTTATTCCTTCGGCTTTTGTTCCCGATGGAATGTATTTTTTCAGTGCCCTCACAACACCAACTTTCCACGAAGTGATGGTTTCGTTATCTAACTGTAAACTAGTAACCAGCTCTACAACTTTGTTAATTGGCATTCCATGGCGCAAAGTACCCGAAATTAATTTTGCATAGTTCCAGAAAACGGGATTAAATTTATGCGATAGCCCTTCAATAGTTGTCTTATACCCGCGCTTGTTAATGTACTGAAAGTCGTACCGCGAAATATCGTCGCTTTCCCTGTGTTTCAGGATAAAACCTTTCGATACCGAGCGAGGCAATAAAATACCGTCTTCATCGTCTAACAATCCGGTGAATATTTCGTATGGTCTGCCATCTAACAACCCGATAAAAGCAATCCATTTATCTTTATTATTTTGAAAGCGAACAACGTCGGCCTCCAATTTTTCGGGACGTTTTGTTGGAAACACAGAGTTCGTCTCTTCTTTTTTCTCATCGTCCGATATTAATACGCCTGAACGCGACCCGTCGCGATAAACGGTAACTCCTTTGCATCCGCTTTTCCAAGCTTCTAAATAGAGCTGACCTACCAGTTCCTCTTTTACGTCGGCAGGTAAATTAATGGTAACACTAATCGAGTGGTCGACCCATTTTTGAATTTTACCTTGCATTCTCACTTTTGCCAACCAGTCTACATCGTTCGAAGTTGCTTTATGATAAGGCGATTCTTCAATCAATCGATTACGTTCTTCCTGCGAATATTCTTTAGATGGATCGTATCCGTTTGCCTCCATCCATGTTTCAAATTTCTGATGGTAAACGGTGTACTCTTCCCAGTGGTCGCCCATTTCGTCAACAAAATCGACACGTACATTTTTGTCGTTTGGATTTACTTTCCTTCGACGTTTATAAACCGGCATAAAAACAGGTTCTATTCCCGAACTTGTTTGTGTCATTAAACTGGTTGTTCCGGTAGGAGCAATTGTAAGCAGAGCTATGTTTCTACGCCCATATTTTGTCATCTGTTCGTACAGCTCGGAGTCTTCATTTTTAATCCGGTTAATAAGCGGATTGTTCTCCTCGCGTTTACTGTCGTAAATTGCAAATGCACCGCGGTCTTTTGCCATTGCAACCGACGACCGGTATGCTTCGATAGCAATAGTTCTATGAATTTCTTCCGAGAAATCGGTTGCATTTTCGCTGCCGTAACGAAGTCCAAGAGCTGCAAGCATATCGCCTTCGGCAGTTATGCCAACACCTGTTCGGCGTCCTTCGTTTGCTTTATTCTTTATATTTTCCCACAAATTCTTTTCGGTTGACTTTATAATTTCATCTTCCGGATCGGAATTGATTTTATTTAAAATGGCATCGATTTTTTCCAACTCCAAATCAATAATATCGTCCATAATGCGCTGTGCATAATGTACATGCTCTTTAAAAAGTTCGAAATTAAATTTCGCCTGTTTTGTAAACGGATTTTCGACATACGAATAGAGGTTTATTGCCAAAAGCCGGCAACTGTCGTACGGACAGAGAGGAATTTCGCCACAAGGGTTTGTCGAGACTGTTTTATATCCAAGGTCGGCATAACAATCCGGAACCGATTCGTTAATTATAGTGTCCCAGAACAGTATGCCCGGCTCGGCCGATTGCCAGGCATTTTTAACAATTTTCGACCACAGTTTTCCGGCATCAATCTCTTTTTTATAAACCGGTTCTTTTGCATCTATTGGGTATTGCTGTACATAGGGTGTTCCTGCCTCTACTGCTTGCAAAAAATCGTCTTGCAATTTTACCGACACATTGGCTCCGGTAACTTTTCCCTGCTCCATTTTTGCATCAATAAAACTTTCCGAGTCGGGGTGTTTTACCGAAACCGACAGCATTAATGCCCCGCGCCGTCCGTCTTGTGCCACTTCGCGTGTTGAGTTCGAATAACGTTCCATAAACGGAACAATTCCGGTTGAAGTGAGTGCCGAGTTTTTAACCGGCGAACCTTTGGGGCGTATGTGCGACAAATCGTGACCAACACCTCCGCGTCGTTTCATCAGCTGAACCTGTTCCTGGTCAACTTTTAAAATACCACCATACGAATCGGAATCGCCATCGTTTCCTATAACAAAACAGTTCGACAGCGATGCGACCTGATAGTTGTTACCAATTCCGGTCATGGGTCCTCCCTGCGGAACGATGTACTTAAATTCTTTCAGAACGTTGTAAATTTCATCTTCGGTTAACGGGTTTGGATACTTTTTTTCGATTCGGGCAATCTCTTTTGCCAATCTTTTGTGCATGTCGTCGGGGGTAAGTTCGAAAATATTTCCGAACGAATCTTTAAGGGCGTATTTATTTACCCAAACGCGTGCAGCCAAATCGTCACCTTTGAAGTACTCGAGCGAGGCATTTATTGCTTCTTCCTGTGAGTAAATTTTTCTACCAGCCTGTGTTTTTACTGAGACTTCGTTTTGCATCATTTCTTTAAATTAATAGAGTGTTGAATGTATAAATTTTTTAGTTCTGAAAATTGTTTTTGGCTTCATGGCGAAAGCGGTTACGAAGATAGAATACAATCCAACATTTTGGAAGTTTTTTTTAATAAAAGAAATCAAAAGTTATCAACTTCGCATTGTTATCATACTGATTGCGTGCTTATTAGGCTTTTAATATCTGAAAATTGTTTACAAAAAGTGAAAACTTTTTATGGAATTTACGATTAACTATTATCGAATATTGTGTTCGAAAATACGACTTTTTTTGGCCAAAAAACAGTAACAAATTTTAGTCCAAATGGTTAGCCGTGTTGAAAACTTTTTTTATGATAAATTTTGTTGAACCCACATTTTTTTCAACATATTTTCGGGTTATTTCTTTCGTGTCGTTCACAAACCTTTTCTCTGAAATAAAACGTAAAAACAGTTGCTCAAGCTCGCTGTATTTGTCAATAGAGAATGCCCCTCCTTCTGATATTAAATCTACCGCCTCTTTAAATTTTTTGTAATTGGGGCCAAAAACAATTGGCATGCCAAAAGTTGCAGCCTCCAGAATATTATGGATACCAACACCAAATCCGCCACCAATATAAGCAACGTTACCATACTGATACAGAGACGACAACATCCCAATTGAATCAATTATTAACACCTCGTACTTCTCAATCTCCGTTTCAGTGATTTTGCTCATCGAAATAGCGGGTCTTTTCAACAATTCGTGAATTCTGTTAACATTGGCACTGGAGACCTCGTGGGGTGCTATTATAAATTTCGCATTGCCGTATTGGTTAATAAACTCTATTAACAACTCCTCATCGGGTTTCCAGGTACTTCCGGCAATAAAAAGCAGGTGCTCTCCCTTAAACTTTTCAACAGCGGGAATTTTTTTTGCTGCTTTTGCAATTGCCGCCACACGGTCGAAGCGAGTGTCGCCGGCAACTGAAATGTTATTAAGTCCTATATTTTTAAGCAATTGAGCCGAAGTTTCGTTTTGCACAAAAAAGTGTTCGAATTTAAAAAGTGTTTGCCGATACCATCTCCCCCAAAATGTATTTTTAAAAAACTGCTGGTTTTCGCGAAAAATGGCCGAAATAATATAAAGCGAAATGTTTCTCTCCTTCAATTCAGAAATAAAGAAATACCAAAATTCGTATTTTATAAAAAATACTTTTTCGGGCTTAACAATGTCGATAAACGCCTGTGCATTTCTTTTTGTATCGAGAGGGAGATACGAAATTACATCGGCACCCTCGTAGTTTTTTCGTATTTCGTACCCCGAAGGAGAGAAAAAAGTAAGCACAATTTTATACTCCGGGAATTGGCTCTTAACCTCCTCGATAACCGGGCGCCCCTGCTCGAATTCGCCCAGCGATGCACAATGAAACCAAATGTACCGGGCATCTTTCTCAACTTGATTTTTAAGCGTTTTTTTCCACTCTTTTCTGCCGCCGACAAACTGTTTTGCCTTTTCGTTAAAAAGCGATGCAAAACGTACTGTAAGCGAAAAAAGAGAGATTCCGATTTTATAAATTAGTTCCATTTTCTATTACGAAGTTAATAAATGCGGCGTTCTTTTAAGTACTCGTAAACAGTAATTGTAATTATATGCAGCAAAAACAGCGATGCAAAATTCTCGATGGGAATAGAAAAAAGTTGAGCTCCTAAAAAATACGCATCGTTATATTCTAGTATTGGCAAGCCTATTAAAACCTTCTCTATCAGAACAAAAGGAACGAGCAATATAATATACGAAAGGTAAAACTTTGTATAATGAGCTTTAAATCTATTTCGGAATATTGTATATCCTAAATAGATGGTTATTAAAAAGAAGAGGAAGAAAGGATATGTTTTATTGTGAGAAGAATAACCGGTAACACCAACCAACACCAGCACAACTAAACTCAGCAAAAGGAAAAAATTGGGATACTCGAAGCGACGATATTGCTGTTTAACAAATTCGTAAATAAAAATTCCGAGAAACGGAACAACAATAAAAAAGAGCCACTCTTCAACAGGCAAATCCAACAGATTTATACCCAACACATATTTCGGATTAAAACTCCATACGGCAAGTTTTGCAAATTGCAAATCAATCATTATAAGAATGGCAGCCGAAAAAGCAACTGCCGGAAACATATATTTTACCGAGCTTAAAATGCTTAATCGTTTATTTAAACTCACACCGAACAAAATGGCAACAACTCCGGCAAGAGTAAATAAGAATGCAAAATTATGAACCTCCATTTTTAAAATTTTGTGCCAAAGGTATAGCATTTATATAAACATTTGCGTTGCGTTTTTCTTTTTCTGCTATATTTAGTCTTATTATTTCAAGACTGAATAGTTAAAAACATTTTGACGGTAAACCATGAAATTTAGAATAATAGTTTGGATAATTATGCTTGCGGGCGGCATTGCAGGCGGCTACTCTATCGATTCGGTACTGTTCCCCGGAATTCACAACAAGTTTTATTTTCATATTGTTTGCTTTCTGGTTGGTCTGTTTGTCTTATTTTTAGTGATGAAAATAAGTAAAAACACCGGAAGAACTTTAGCAAAGTATGGAAGAAAGGGAGAATTGAAACGGATGGAAACAAATGTTCTGGTTAAAAAAGGTGCTTACAAATACATGAGGCATCCGATGCATTTAGGGCTATTCCTTTTCCCCGTAGCAATTGCCTGTCTTGTTGCATCTCCTTCGTTTATTTTAATTATTAGTCCGGCAGAAATTGCATTTATGTTACTAATGATAAAGATAGTTGAAGAGCCCGAAGCCATATCGAAATTTGGCAATTTATATATTGAATACAAAAAGGAAACGCCTTGGTTTTGCTTTAAAAGGGAATGCTTAAACGAGCTGTTTAAGAGCGTTTCGCACAACAAATAAAAAGAAATCCCCGGAGCAAATTCCCGGGGAATTCTTTTTATTAATAATTTGTAGCTTTAATCTCGAAATAAGATTGTGGGTGTAAACAAGCCGGGCACATTTTGGGTGCTACTGTTCCTTCGTGAATAAAGCCACAATTACGGCATTTCCAAACTACTTTATCGCCACGTTTAAAAACTTTCCCCTCTTCCAGATTATTGTACAAGGTACGGAAGCGATTTTCGTGAGCAGCCTCAACTTTTGCAATCATTTTAAAAGCGGTTGCTATCTCTTTAAACCCCTCCTCTTCGGCAACTTTTGCAAACTCGGGGTACAACTCAGTCCACTCTTCATTCTCGCCGTCAGCCGACGCTTTCAAATTCTCGAGCGTTGTCCCTATTTTTCCGGCCGGATAAGTAGCCGTAATTTCAACCATGTTTCCCTCTAAAAACTTAAAAAAACGTTTTGCATGTTCTTTTTCGTTTTCAGCCGTTTCGGTAAATATTGCTGAGATTTGTTCTAACCCCTCTTTTTTTGCCTGACTTGCAAAATAGTTGTAACGCATACGTGCCTGCGATTCTCCTGCAAACGATTTCAGAAGATTTTGTTCTGTCTTTGTTCCTGCTAATGATGTCATATAAATTGATTTTTTAATTCCTTAAAATTAAACATATATTCACAATACATGTTCAACATATAAACTAATTTTGAAACTTTCTTAATAAGAGCTGTTTTATTGTTGTAAAAAGTGAAAAAAAAACGACCTTTGCACCTGTAAAATTTACTACTATGACAATAGAAGAAATTCAACAAGAGATTATTGACGAGTTCTCGATGTACGACGACTGGATGGATAAATATGGCTATTTAATTGAGTTGGGAAACGAACTCGAGCCATTCGATGCAAAAGAAAAAAACGACCAGAATTTAATTAAGGGGTGCCAAAGCAGAGTTTGGCTGGCAGCCAATTTTGTCGACGGTAAAATAATTTTCAGGGGCGAAAGCGATGCTGTTATTGTAAAAGGATTGGTTGCCCTGCTTTTACGTGTTGTTTCGGGAAGAACGCCAAAAGAACTGATGGAAAACAATCTTCATTTTATCGACGACCTGGGTTTAAAACAACACTTGTCGCCAACACGCTCGAACGGGCTGGTTGCAATGATAAAACAAATAAGATTGTACGCTGTTGCTTATAGTAGAATGGTAGATTAATTGCAAAATGGACAAAAGAATTGACTTAATAATAGAGAACCTGAAAGAGGTTTACGACCCCGAGATTCCAGTAAATGTTTACGACCTGGGATTAATTTACAATGTTGATGTTGACGAAAACAATAATGTAAACATTTTAATGACCCTCACGGCACCGGGCTGCCCGGTGGTAGATGTGCTGGTTGAAGAGATTTCGGAAGCAGCCAAAAAAGTTGAAACCATAGAAAACGTAAATGTTGAACTTACTTTTGAGCCACCGTGGGATAAATCGATGATGAGTGAAGAGGCCCGGTTGGAATTGGGATTCTTTTAAAGAATTCTTTCCAAAAAAGACTGTAAAACGCCTTAAAGTTTTACCGACAAAATAATGGATTCCGATAAAATAGCAGACTCGATAAAAGCAAAAGCGAAATCGTTGGGATTGCTGGAGTGCGAAATTATTCCGGCAACTTCGCTTAACGAAGAGAAAGAGCCTTTTTTAAATTGGCTAAACAACAACTTGCACGCCGGGATGAGCTACATGGCACGTAATGTTGAAAAACGGCTCGACCCACGACTGCTATACGAAAATGCAAAAACAATAATTGTTGTCCTTCAAAACTATTTCCCAACCGAAATACAAACAGATTACACAGCTCCGGTACTTTCGAAATATGCCTACGGAATCGATTATCATTTTGTTTTGAAAGAGAAACTGAACAAATTACTCGCCTTTATTAAAAACGAAGTTGGCGACTGTAACGGGCGTGCATTTGTCGATTCGGCACCGGTTTTAGAACATGCATGGGCAAAAAGAGCGGGGCTGGGCTGGACAGGAAAAAACAGCCTGCTACTTTCGAAAAAACATGGCAGTTTCTTTTTTATTGGCGAACTTATTTTAGACATTGAATTGCCCTTCAGCAAAATTAATCGTGGAAAAAGTTATTGTGGAAACTGCACACGGTGCATCGATGCCTGCCCCACACAAGCTATTATAGCAAACGGTGTGGTTGATGCTAAAAAGTGCATTTCGTACCAAACAATAGAAAACAGAGGCGATATTGATAAAAGCTTAAAAGGCAAGCTGAATAACCGTATTTTTGGTTGCGACATCTGTCAGGATGTGTGCCCGTGGAATTCGAAACCCATTCCTCATTCCGAGCCGGCTTTCAATCCAAACAAAAAACTACTTGCCCTGTCGAAAAACGAATGGCACACAATGGAGAAACCCCTTTTTAACGAATTGTTTAAAAACTCGCCGGTACTGCGAACAGGATTTAAAAAGCTAAAACAAAATCTCGATTTCCTGAACGATTAGTTTTTTGGTATAGAAATTGCAATGCGCCCGATAAGTTTTAAATTAATAATTAAACAGCATTATTTTAAACGATACTAAACCACGGCTCCCCCGCCGTGGTTTCTTTCTTTCAGCCTGCATGGGTTCTCCCTAATTTATCTTTATTATTTGTTGAACAAACTATTTTTTTATTCAAAATAGTCAATCTTCACGCGCTATTATTTATCTTTATAAAAAATGAAAATATGAAGAGCGAAATACCAAAACTTGTTAAAGACGATAAATGGTTAGCACCTTTTTCTGAAATAATTATCAACCGCATAAAAGAGGCCGACATAAAAGAGGCCGAGTTAACCGGCGAAAAATCGCTGGCCGATTTTGCCACCGGCCACCTCTATTTTGGATTACACAAAACTGTTGAGGGGTGGGTAATCCGGGAGTGGGCACCCAATGCCACACACATTTATTTAGTAGGCACATTTAACAATTGGGAGGAGAAAGAAGATTTTCTGTTTACCGGGTTAGAAAATGGTGTTTGGGAATTAAAACTTGAAAAAGAGGCACTGCACCACGAAGATTTGTATGCCCTTTCGGTGCACTGGGCAATTAACTTTGGGAAACGAATTCCGGCGTGGGCAACCCGTGTTGTTCAAGATTCGAACACCCATATTTTTAATGCGCAGGTTTGGGCTCCCGAAAATCCTTACCGGTGGAAACTCCCCGATTTTAGGCGCGAAAACGAACCGGCTTTAATTTACGAAGCACACATTGGAATGGCCGGCGAAGAGGAACGCGTTCATACGTATAATGAATTTAGGGAAGAGATGCTGCCGCGAATTAAGGCAAACGGATACAATGTTATTCAGTTTATGGCCATTCCCGAACACCCTTATTATGGGAGTTTCGGATACCATGTTTCCAGCTTTTTTGCCCCCTCATCGCGATTTGGAACACCCGACGAACTGAAACAGTTAATCGATGCGGCACACGAAATGGGTATTGCCGTAATTATGGATTTGGTGCATTCGCACGCCGTTAAAAACGAAATTGAAGGGCTGGGAAATTACGACGGTTCGCGCTTTCAATTCTTTCACGATGGAGCAAAAGGCGACCACCCCGCGTGGGATTCGTACTGCTTTAACTACGGCAAAAATGAGGTACTGCATTTTCTTTTATCGAATATAAAATATTGGCTCGACGAGTTTAAGTTCGACGGTTACCGTTTCGACGGGGTAACCAGCATGCTCTATTTCGACCACGGATTAGAGCGGGCATTTACAAGTTACGACGACTATTTTAACGCCGGAGTCGACCACGAAGCAACCACCTATTTTCGTATGGCAAACAAACTGATGAAACAGGTAAATGCAAATTCAATATCGGTTGCCGAAGATATGAGCGGAATGCCGGGACTTGCCGTTCCGGTTGACGATGGCGGGCTCGGGTTCGACTACCGGATGGCGATGGGCGTGCCCGATTTCTGGATAAAAACAATTAAAGAGAAATCGGACGACGAATGGGATGTGGGCGATATTTTTTACCAGCTCACATCGAAACGAATAGACGAAAAAGTGGTGAGTTACGCCGAGTCGCACGACCAGGCACTGGTGGGCGACAAAACAATTATTTTCCGCTTAATCGACAAAGAGATGTATTTTAGTATGCGAAAAGACCAACCCAATTTAATTGTCGACCGCGGTATTGCTCTGCATAAAATGATACGGCTGGCAACGGCATCAACAGCCGGTGGCGCATACCTTAATTTTATGGGAAACGAGTTTGGGCATCCCGAGTGGATTGATTTTCCGCGCGAAGGAAACGGCTGGTCGTATAAACATGCCCGGCGAATCTGGAGCATTGCCAACGACCCCGAACTGAAATTCCACTGGCTGTACGACTTCGATAAAGAGATGATTAACCTGATTAACAACAATAAATTACTTACTGTTCAGTCGGTTGATTTGGTGCTCGAAAACAAACCGGATAAAGTACTGGCTTTTCATCGCGGGCTGTTTCTGTTTGTCTTTAATTTTAACCCCACACAATCGTTTACCGACTACGGAATTCCGTTGGGTGCGGGCAAATACAAAGTGGTACTAAACACCGATTCGGGCAGGTTTGGCGGCAACGATTTGGTTGACGAACAGATTAGTTATTATACACTGCCCAGTGCAGGAATCACAAGTCAGCACTATTTAAAACTTTACCTGCCCGCCCGCACTGCATTGGTTTTAAAGAAAGTTGATTTTGCTAGGGTTTAGTTGGAAAGGTTTGTAGGTACATATATATTATAGTTAGGGGCAAGCTAAAAAGAGAAACCGAGAATGATAAATTTGCTACAAGAAAATATTGAAATGAAAAGCCAACGCACAAATAGCACATTTGTTTTTTGCCGACACACAGGCAAACCTCAAAAAACCAAAAGAGCTATTTTTCGCCAACGCTCGATGCTAAAAATGAGAATTGAAATATGAAAAATGAAGCTCATGCAAGAATAAAGATTAATAAACTGCTCGAAGAAGCAGGTTGGCGATTCTTTGACAATGAAGAAGGAAAAGCCAATATCTTACTTGAAAACTATGTCAAAATAACGCAGACAGAAGTTGATGCGTGGGGAAATGACTTTGAAAAAACAAAAGGTGGTTCATTAGATTTTTTACTCGTTGACAACAACAATAAACCGATTTGTGTACTTGAAGCAAAAAAAGAAGATTTACACCCATTAGTAGCAAAAGAACAAGCAAGAAAATATGCAAAGACCGTAAA
>WGCT01000108.1 GCA_015493625.1 Draconibacterium sp.
CAACATATTTATTACTCTCCCCGATGACAAGTCATAATAAACTGATTATTAACCACTAAACCATATTATATGCGAATAAAATTGGAGGGAAAAACAAGCAACAAAACAAATTGAAAAAGATGGTAAATCGTTTGTGGTAAAATATAATATTGAATTTGGATACCGTAGTAATGCAATACTACTCTGGGCTTTTGTTTAAATTACGACTCACTTTATAATCAGGGTTGGCGGATAACAATACTTTTAATAATGTACCACTTTTGCAAGCCCGTTATTAACTAACTCATCGTTTAACGAAACCGAACTGTCGGCAAGCCAAACTATACCGATATAGCGGCCAAATTTACCGGTATATTTTTCAGTTTCAATTATTGCTTCGTAGTTATTTGCTTCAATACGCCCTACAACAAAATTTTTTGCCTCCATCCCTTTTCTATACTCTTCCGAGTTTTTTTTCACATTGTAGGTTTCAGGTGTGTTTATTCCCTCAAGTCTAATTCTTTGGTGTGTAGTAATTTTAAATCCCAAATCTACAACAACATCAATTGTATCGCCATCAACAATCCGATCGACTTTTACTTTATATTTATACATAATTTATTTTTTAGTTTCATCAAGTTATGCAAAAACAAATTGATATTCAACACTTTTGTCAAAACAATCGGTTTTTCGTACTTTGTGTAGCAAAACCAAAACGAAACTATTCAAATGAGAAAACATGTAAAATCGACTAAATTACAGAACTGGGCACTTATTATTGCCCCCGTTATAAGTTTACTAATTATTCTTTTTGCCGACTTCGATCCTGAAAACAAAAAAGTAACCTACACCCTTGCAATTGCTTTGCTAATGGCAATTTGGTGGATTACCGAGGCTGTTCCGGTTGCCGTTACGGCACTTTTGCCGGTTGTTTTATTTCCCGCATTCGGAATTATGAATGGGAAAGCCGTATCAACCGAATATTTTAACAGCATCATATTTTTATTTGTCGGCGGTTTTGTGGTGGCATTGGCAATGGAAAAACATAATTTACATAAACGTATTGCCCTGAAGATTTTATCCCTGACCGGAAGTGGTTACGGAAAAATATTATTAGGATTTATGTCGGCAACAGCTTTTTTGTCAATGTGGATGTCGAATACGGCAACGGCAATGATGATGGTGCCGGTAGCTATGTCCTTGATATACAAATTCACGGAGTATCTCAATCCCAAAGATGCAAAAAAAATATCCGTCGGATTATTGTTAAGTATTGCTTACGGTGCTTCGGTAGGAGGGATTGCAACCTTAATTGGAACTCCGCCAAATTTGGCTTTTTCAAAAATTTTTGAACTGAATTTTCCAAATGCTCCCGAAATTTCATTTTCGCAATGGATGGCATTCGCTCTTCCTGTTTCCTTAATAATGCTGGCTGCCGTTTGGTTAGTTTTATTTTATCGTTTTAAACCTTCCGGAAAATCAGAAATTAAAGAAAATACAATTTTTAAAGACCAATTCAAACAACTCGGGAAAACGACTTACGAAGAAAAAGTCGTTTTTACCGCTTTTTTAGTTTTGGCATTTCTATGGATTTTCAGAAAAGGTTTTAATATCGGCATTCACATTCCGGGTTGGGCATCTTTGTTTGGTAATCCCGAATATTTGAATGATGGAACGGTTGCAGTTTTTGTGGCTTCCATATTATTTCTTATTCCTTCAAAATCCGAAAAAGGCAAACGTATTATCAACAATGAGATTTTTGCAAAATTACCTTGGCACATCATTTTGCTGTTCGGCGGAGGATTTGCTTTGGCAAAAGGATTTAAAGTTTCCGGGTCAACTGAATGGATGGGAATGCAATTAACGGTGCTTTCCGGAATAAATCCATTTTTAATTATCTTTATCATAGCTCTTTTTATGTCCTTTTTAACAGAATTGACATCCAATACAGCATCAACGCAAATGATTTTGCCAATTTTGGCAAGTTTATCCATCTCACTGAAACTCAACCCCTTGTTATTTATGGTGACAGCAACCCTCGCTGCATCTCTGGCGTTTATGCTTCCTGTTGCCACCCCGCCGAATGCTATTGTTTTTGGAACCAATAAAATCCGCATTTCCGAAATGATGCGAACCGGAATTATTTTAAATATGGTTGGCGTGGTAATTATCAGTTTGGCAATGTATTTTTGGGGAACGCTGGTTTTTCATATCGATGTAACTGTTTTTCCCGACTGGGCAGCTGCCGGAGTAAAATAAAGTTAACTCAGGTTCTTAAGAAATAAACTCTCGTGGAGTAACACCAAATAGTTTAATAAAACTTTTAGTGAAGTAATTTGGGTCGTTAAATCCGGTTTCGTAGGCCACTTCGTTTATTTTGTATTTTCCGGTTTTTAATAAAAGAAACAAATCTTGACTTGTACAAGAACAACATAAAACAAAAAGGAGAACAAGAGAAAAGTTGAACCTCTTAACTCCCGTTAAATTAATTTGTTTTATTTGCAATTTATTATCTACGAAAGGTAATAAAGTACGCAAATAAAAAGTTTATATTTAATTTTCGTAGATTTAGTTAGTTAGTTAGTTAGTTAGTTAGGGCGACAATGAACGCTGTCGCCCTATTCTTGGATCACTTTAAAAAGTTGTGGAGTAGCGATGTTTTAGGCATAAATTTTAGCCACTCTGTAAATAAAGAAATCAATATCAACTACACCTCTTTGCGTAGCTCTGAAAGCTTTAAGTTTAGCATTAAAAGATTCGGCCGAAGCATTTGTA
>WGCT01000109.1 GCA_015493625.1 Draconibacterium sp.
AAATTCAGTAAGCTGGTGGTTGGTGTTAGGTTTTTTGTTTGTTGTTGCCATACTTGGGGTTGTCATTCCCATGGGATTGGGAGAACAAGATTACTCAAATATCTCTGCGGGAGATACGGCCTGGATGTTAACTGCAACAGGTCTTGTGTTATTAATGACACCGGGTCTTGCACTATTCTATGGAGGGATGGCACAATCGCGCAATATAATTTCAACCATGCTGCAAAGTTATATTGCCATGGGAATTGTTAGTATTTTATGGGTAGTTGTAGGTTTCAGCATTGCTTTTGGAGATAGTATCGGGCCAAAAGGATTTGGGCTCTTTGGGAATCCGCTTACATTTTTTATGTTTAGAGGAGTTGGCGGCGGCACGCACCCCGATTTTGCTCCCACATTTCCTTTTATTGTTTTTGCCATGTTTCAGTTAAAATTTGCAATAATAACTCCGGCACTCATTACCGGCTCGTTTGCAGGCAGAGTAAGATTTAGAGCCTACATGCTTTTTATGGTTCTTTTTGTGGTATTTATATATGCACCTCTTGCCCATTGGACCTGGCACCCTAACGGTTTTCTCCGAAATTGGGGAGTTTTAGATTTTGCCGGAGGAACAGTGGTACACATGTCGGCAGGTTTTGCAGCTCTTGCGGGAGCAATTTTCTTGGGCCGAAGAAAAGATGCAAACAAAGAAATTAGACCGGCCAATATTCCTTTTATTTTACTTGGCGCGGGAATGCTCTGGTTTGGTTGGTTTGGGTTTAATGCGGGCTCGGCACTGGCAGCCAATGCCGTTGCAGCAAAAGCACTACTAAATACAAATACAGCATCGGCAGCAGCCATGTTAACCTGGATTTTTTACGATGCGGCAAAAGGGAAAAAACCTTCGGCTGTTGGAGCTGCAGTAGGATTGGTTGTTGGGTTGGTTGCCATTACTCCTGCTGCAGGATTTGTGAGCGTTGGAGCCAGTGTTTTTATTGGAGTAGCTGCTGCAATGATTAGCAATTATGCCATTACACTCCGCACAAAATCGAGGCTCGACGATACTCTCGATGTATTTCCTGCGCACGGAATGGGAGGAATTACAGGAATGATTTTAACGGCAGTTTTTGCAGAAAATGTAGGTCTAATTCATGGAGAAGTAACGACATTTTTGTACCATCTGCTGGCATTAGTTATTGTGGGAGGATTTACATTTGGAGGCTCGTTACTAATGTACAAAATTACAGATATATTGGTGCCGCTCAGAGTATCGCCACATGGCGAAAAAATAGGACTGGATATTAGTCAGCACGACGAATCGTACGATTTTGTTTACAAAGAATAGTTCAATAAAAAAGCCGGTTGACTGCCGGCTTTTATTTTATTTTATTGGAACCTGACGTTTAAAATCCATTTCAAGCGAAATAAAGGTTTCTGTTCGCGCAATTCCTTCAACCCCTTGTAACTCGTTGTCAATAAGTCGTTTTAGGTGTTTGTTGGTTTTGGTCTGAATTTTTACGAAAATGGCATATTGCCCGGTGGTGTAATGACATTCTACCACCTCCGGAATACTACGCAATGCATCGACAACCTGCTTGTGATAGTTGGCCTTTTCGAGGTAAATCCCCATATAAGCACATGTATTATATCCTAATTTCTGTGGACTTACAATAAATTCGCTTCCTGTAACAACGCCAATATTTAATAACCGCTGAACACGCTGATGGATAGCTGCACCCGAAACACCACACTCTCTGGCTACTTCTAAAAATGGAATTCGTGCATTTTTAGTTATCAGTTTAAGAATTTTCTCGTCTAATCCGTCGATATTAGCAGCTTCCTGCTCCGAAAAATTTTTAGTTTCCATAGTTGCAAATTGCGTATAGTTTCAAATTAACAAACAAAGCTATAAAATATTTACAAATATAAAGTAAAACACATAAAAATTGCAATAATTATTACAATCTGTAAGTTAATCTCTGGTTTTTCCAACTTCATTGTATATGCTTGCTATTTTGCCGAATATGCTTTTCCAATTTGCGTAATATCTGCACCGGTTGGCTCCTGAAAAACTTTCAACTCAAACTCAGGAACAACGGCAAAAATATGGTCGAAAATATCAGCTTGAATAGCTTCGTAATTTGCCCACTCCTGATCTTTCGAAAACACATAAATTTCTATCGGCAATCCTTTTTCGGTGGGTTGTAGTTGCCGCACTAAAAATGTCATATTTAAGTTTATTTTAGGGTGCTGTTCCAAATAAACTTCGAGGTATTTCCTGAAAATTCCAACATTTGTTTGGTGGCGGCCACTAATATAATCTTCGTCCGATATATTAAATTTACGATTATGTTCTTTCAGTTCATTCTCTTTTTGAATGACATAGTCGCGAATTAAATCGAATTTTTCGAATCGCCCCAGCATAGCAGCATCGCAAAATTTAATGCTCCCCATATCAATAGAAACCGAACGTTTAATTCTTCGTCCTCCCGACTCTTCCATCCCTTTCCAGTTGTTAAACGACTCTGCAACCAATGCATAGGTTGGAATGGTTGAAATGGTTTTATCCCAGTTCTGCACTTTAACAGTATTTAATGTAATGTCAATAACAGTTCCGTCGGCACCATGACTTTTCATTGCAATCCAGTCGCCAATGTGCACCATTTCGTTTGCCGAGAGCTGAATGGAAGCCACAAAGCCAAGAATGGTATCTTTAAAAACTAAAATAAGAACTGCGGCCAGTGCTCCTAAACCGGCAAGAAGCACTGTCGGGTCTTTTCCAAGTAGAGCGGCAATGGTTAAAATTGCTGCCATAAAATAGGCCAATATTTTTACCAACTGAATGTAGCCTTTTATGGGGCGGTGGTGTGCATATTCGGTTGTATTATAAATTTCTAAAGCAGAGTTCAACACTGCATTCGAGACAAAGACAATAATCGCAATGAAATAAATTCGAACTATTCTTTCAATAAATCCTGCCAACGAGAAATAGTAATCAACCGACAAAGTATTTAAAGTTGCGGGGTCTAATTCGCTTAATTTCTGATGCAATTCGGGATACGAGAAATTTGCTGTAAAGAAAATTATAAATGCAGGAACCAAGTGCGCTAAACCACGAAAGACTTTGTTTTTCACCAAAATATCGTCCCAAATTGTTTTTGTACGTTTAGCAACACGGTGTACAATACGCAAAATAATTTGCCGGGTTAAAAAGTGAGCAAACCAGGCAGCAATTAAGATAATTACAATACTTACAAATGCAGCCATCGGCTTTGCATAATCGCCCATTCCGCCGGTTTCCCGCATATAATCGAGAAGAAACAAATAAACTGATCTCATACTTTTATTTACTAATAATTATTATTTTGAGCCAAAAATAACAAATGCACTCGAAATGAAACGAAAGATTCTGTTTATTCTCATAACTTTTCCACTTTTCGGTTTTGCACAGGTAAACTTCGATAATTATTTTATCGACAAATCGTTGCGGTTTGATTTTTTACTGGGAGGTAACAACAATACAACAACTGTTTATCCGAAGCAAATTAAACAAGAACCCTTTTGGGGCGGATCGAAAAAAAACCTTATCGACACATTCAATTGCGGCACCTATCGTTATCGGGTATTCGATTTACAATCAGACAGTTTAATTTTCACAAAAGGATTCAGCACTCTTTTTCAGGAGTGGCAAACCACGGCAGAAGCAAAAATGCGCGATAAAACATTTTACCAGGCAGCAATATTTCCTTTCCCTAAAAAAAAGGTACGCCTCGAAATAGATGCGCGACAATGGAGTGGAAAGTTTAAAACAATTTATAAAACTGAAATCGACCCCAAAGATTATTTCATTTTAAAAGAGATACCACACCCGTTTAAAACGGTTACTATTATTAAAAATGGAGAGAGCAAAAACAAGGTCGATCTGGTTATTCTGGCCGAAGGATATACAACTACGGAAATGGACAAATTTATTGCCGATGCGAAACGGGTTTCCGGATATCTGTTTAAAGCAGAACCGTTTAAATCGAAGAAAAAGAATTTTAATGTTACTGCTGTTTTAACGCCATCGGTTGAGTCGGGAACCGATGTGCCCGGAGAGGGAATTTACAAAAACACCCATTTCAATTCGTCGTTTTACACTTTTAACATTTCGCGATATTTAACAGTTACCGATATGAAAAGTGTTTACGATGCTGCTGCGGCTGCACCTTACGATTTTATCTATATTTTAGTGAATACCAAACGTTATGGCGGAGGTGGATTCTACAACTTTGTTACGGTTTGCACCGCCGACAACCAACTCACAAAAGAGGTTTTTGTTCATGAATTTGGACACGGATTTGCCGGACTGGGCGACGAATATTACACCTCGGAAGTTGCCTACGAAAACTTTTATAATTTAGACATTGAGCCCTGGGAACCCAACTTAACCACACTTGTAAACTTTAACAGGAAATGGAAAAACATGGTGTCCGACTCTGTTCCTATTCCAACACCCCGGGAAGAGAAATACAAAAATACAGTGGGAGTGTACGAAGGCGGCGGCTATTTGAGTAAAGGAATTTACAGCCCGTTTATCGATTGCCGGATGAAAAGCAATAAAGCCAAAAGTTTTTGCCCGGTGTGCAGCGAAGCCATAAAAAAGGTAATCAGGTTTTATTCCGAATAATTTTCTTAATGGTTCGGTATGTTTTTATAAATACCTATCAAACAGAGAATTACAAGGTAGAAGGCAATTGTCGTAATTTATTATAATATCAGACCTCTGCGACTTTACGGCTTTGCGAGAATCAAGAATTTAACGAAGTATTGTTACTCGTACTGTTTTAATAAACCTCGCATAATTAAATATTGTGCAACAATATAAGTCGACATAACAACTATTCCTTCGTAAGGGACAGGAATTAGAAAACGGTTTATTGCAATTGTTGTGTCGGAAAAAACAAAAAGAAGCGAGCCGGCAAAAACCAATGCGAAACTAACAGGATGCCCGTTTCCGAAGCGGTTTAATGCCATCGACGACATTCCCAGCAAAGCAGTCATGTAAATAAATACGGCAATACGCAAAACAGAATCGAGCTGATTGAAAAGCGCTGTGTACACAATCAATCCAAAGGCCATATAGAAAATTAGAAAGTAAGGTTTCTTTTTCAGAAAAGGCTTCTTGCCCGAAAGGTTGATGGTTTTACGGAAAAGAAAAATATAGCCGGTTTGAGCAATTAAAAACGATGCCAAACCAAGAATGAAAAACTGAGGCAGCCGGTTCGAAAACATTAACAGTACATCGCCCAACCACGAAAATAGAAATGCGAATAAAGCCAACCGCACAATTTCCCCATTTATATTTTTTGAATACATAAGAAAGTAGCCGGCAATCCAAATCATAATAAATGGCTTGAATGAATAATCAATCCAGCTTATTTGGTAAAATTCACCAACAAGGTCGCCAACAAAAATAATTAGGAATAAAAAATGGAAAAGATATTTTTTCATTGTTGCTATTTTCTATAAAAATAACATTATTCGTTTGAAAAGAAAAAATAGAAAATTAATAGCAAGCTTCGGCCATTAAAAATTCGCTTACATACTTATCTACACCTTCTTCGAGTTCGGTAAAAGGTTTTTTATAACCAATGTTGCGGAGTTTCTGTATTTTAGCCTCGGTAAAATACTGATAGCGTCCCCGTAAATCGACAGGAGTATCGATAAATGAGATATTGGGAGTAAGTTTCAGGCTATTAAAAACCGATGTTGTTAAATCGAGAAACGAGCGGGCTTTTCCGGTACCCACATTATAGATGCCTGTATTTTTCTGGGTCTCCATAAAATACATCATCACGTCGGCAATATCTTCAACAAAAATAAAATCGCGGCTCTGCTCTCCATCTTTATAATCGGTGTGATGAGAGCGAAACAGTTCCATTTTGCCGGTCTCCTTTATTGTTTTGTATGCATGCAGCACCACCGATGCCATTCTTCCTTTATGATATTCGTTGGGGCCATAAACATTAAAAAATTTCAAGCCCGCCCAAAATGGTGGTGTACGAAACTGTTTAAGTGCCCAAACATCGAAATCGTGTTTCGACCAGCCGTATAAATTTAACGGCCGTAAATTTCGTATGTTTTCGTGATAATCGGAAAATCCTTCTTCTCCATTTCCATAAGTTGCAGCCGACGAAGCATACAAAAGCGGCACTTGAATCTCGGAACAGATGTTCCAAAGACGTTGCGAATAAATTAAATTGAGTTGTTGGTACAAATCGGGTTCCTGTCCCACAGTATCGGTACGTGCACCGAGATGAAAAACAAAATCGACATCGCGAGCGTTCTTAATCAGCCACTTAAAAAAATTATCGCGGTCAATAAATTTACGATACTTTTTCTTTAGCAAATTTAAATCCTTCCACGGGTCGTCGAATTTATCTACTAAAATTAAATCTTCGTAACCTGCTTTATTTAGTTTGCCAACTAAATAACTACCTATGAAACCTGCGGCACCTGTAACAACAATCATTAAGTTCTGTGGTTTTTTAGAAAAGTACAATAAAAAATATCGGTTTCTGAAACATTGGCTTTATTTAAAAACTATGTTTTTAAATAAATATTGTGCAATTCAGAAATTAATTTAATCTTTTTTAATGCACAAAAATATCTTCGGGAACCGAAGCAATTATTCCTTCATTTTTTGCTTTTTCGAAAAGGGTTTTTACAGCCTTTTCTCCTTTCTCTCCCAAATCGAGGGTAAAATTACTCACATATAAATCGATGTGC
>WGCT01000110.1 GCA_015493625.1 Draconibacterium sp.
AAGAGACAGACTATATACAGAGATTTTAGCCTCAATTTTGTCCATTAAGCCTCAATTAACTGTTATTAACAATGTATGTTTGATATGAATTTGTTTTGATAAATGCAGATTTGCAAATCTGCTTCGTTTTTTTAGTTAAATTTGCATCTTACTAAAACGGAACGTTTAAATGGCACTAAAACGAAAAAAGCCTGTAAATTCAAATAGGAAAAAGAAGAAAAACAGAGTTGCTTTTTATAAAAACGAAAAGCTGAAATTTTTAATCGGAGTACTTATATTATTAGTTGCTGCTTATCTTTTTATCGCATTTATTTCGTTTCTCTTTTCCGGTTCGGCCGACCAAAGCAAACTCGATATAAGCTGGTCGAAACTGTTCACAAATTCGGATATTAAGGTTGTCAACAAAGGAGGGAAAACCGGAGCAATGCTTTCTAAACTAATTATAAACGGGGGGTTTGGACTTGCATCGTTTCTGTTTGTTTATATGCTTATAATTTTAGGTATTAAAGTGTTAGGGAGTCAATTTGTAAAATTTCGTAAAAACATAACTTACAGTTTTATTCTGCTTATTTGGTTATCGGTTGCATTTGGCTTGCTGTTTCAGCAACCCAACGGCGCGTTATATATTGGTGGCCAGTACGGACGTGTTATGAGCGACTGGTTAAGTTCGTTAATTGGAGTTCCCGGTCTTGTTTTTTTGCTAATTATTACCGCCTTGGCTATTGTTACTATTCGGTTCGAAAAGGCACATATAATAATGCGGGGATGGTTTAAAAAGAGCGATAAAGAAGACCCGGAAGGAGCTGTTTCCGGCGTTCATACTGAAGAAGAGCTAATTGTTGACGATTCGATATCGAAAGTTATTGACGAGGATGATGTTGTTCGTGCCATTTTCGACCCCGATTCAGATGGTGCAGAAGAGGTCGATACGTTAGAGATTGAACGTGCCGTGCAAGAAGAATCCAATGTTGAAACAGCTGACGATTTGGAATTAACCGTTCAGAAAAAGGTGGAAGAGGAGGAGGTTGAAGGGAAAACTCCGGAGGAGATGCCCGATTACGACCCCACTTTAGATTTGTCGGGTTTTAACTATCCTCCCATTGATTTGCTGGAGTACCATAAATCGGGAAATGCCGACGTTAGCAACGAAGAGCTGATTTCGAATAAAAATAAAATTGTTGAAACACTTCGGCACTATAAAATTGAAATAATAAAAATTAAAGCCACAATTGGGCCAACCATAACTCTATACGAAATTATTCCGGCTCCCGGAATTCGTATTTCGAAAATTAAAAACCTCGAAGACGATATTGCACTGAGTCTGGCAGCACTTGGAATTCGTATTATTGCCCCAATTCCCGGGCGTGGAACCATTGGTATTGAAGTGCCAAATCAATATCCCGAGGTGGTCTCGATGCGCTCTATTTTAAGTTCGAAAAAATTTCAGGAAACAACGGCTGAACTGCCTGTGGCACTGGGTAAAACAATTTCGAATGAAACTTACCTGGTTGACCTTGCAAAAATGCCCCATATTTTGGTGGCAGGTGCTACGGGACAAGGAAAATCGGTGGGAATAAATGTTATTATTACTTCGTTGCTTTATAAAAAACACCCTTCGCAGTTAAAGTTTGTTTTTATCGACCCGAAAAAAGTAGAGCTGAATTTATATTCGGTAATCGAAAAACATTATCTGGCAAAATTACCCGACGAAGAGGAGCCGGTAATTACCGACATTCAAAAGGTGAAAAATACGTTGAATTCGTTGGGTGTTGAAATGGATAACCGCTATAATTTGTTACGAAAAGCACATGCCCGAAATTTAAAAGAGTATAACCAAAAGTTTATTCGCAGGCAATTAAACCCCGAAAATGGGCATAAATTTTTACCCTACATAGTAGTTGTAATCGATGAATTTGCCGACTTAATAATGACTGCCGGAAAAGAGATAGAGTTGCCAATTGCACGAATAGCACAGTTGGCAAGGGCAGTTGGAATGCATATGGTTATTGCAACTCAGCGTCCGTCGGTGCAAATTATTACCGGTGTTATTAAGGCAAACTTCCCGGCACGAATTGCATTTAAAGTAGCGTCGATGATTGATTCGCGAACCATTCTCGACCAACCCGGAGCTAACCAGTTAATTGGTAAAGGCGATATGTTAATATCGGCAAACAGCGAAGTTACTCGTGTACAGTGTGCGTTTGTCGATACTCCCGAAGTTGAACGAATTGTTTCGTTTATTTCGGAACAGCGCGGATACCCAACAGCCTTCGAATTGCCCGAATATATTAGCGATGAAGAGGCCGGACCGGGAGAAGTAGATTTAAACAATACAGATGAAATATTTGACGATGCCGCGCGTATTGTGGTTATCAATCAAATGGGATCAACGTCAATGATTCAACGTAAATTCTCGATAGGATACAATCGTGCCGGAAGAATAATGGACCAGTTGGAGGCCGCCGGTGTGGTTGGCCCGAGTGAAGGATCGAAAGCGAGAAAAGTACTCATTCCTGACGAATATACTTTGGAACAGTTATTGAATACTTTTAGGAATTAATTATTAAAACAGGGAAATGAAACGAATTGTATTACTGGTGATAATTGTACTTGCAACTGTAACTGTGTGGGCACAAAAGGATAAGAAGGCGAAGGAGATATTAGATAAAGTAAGTGAAAAGACACGTTCTTTTTCAACTATTTCGGCTGATTTTTCGTTTGCTATGAAAAATGTTGAAATGGATATTGACGAGAAAAACGAAGGCTCAATTATTGTTAAAGGACAAAAATATCGTGTTACGTTACCCGATGCCGGCGTTTCTGTTTATTCCGACGGGAAAACAATTTGGAACTATATGAAAAATGGAAATCAGGTAACCATTACAAATGCCGATGACGAAGAGAGTGAGTTAATGGATCCGTCGGCTCTTTTTACCATTTACGAAAGAGGTTTCGATTCGAAATATTTGGGCGAGAAAAAAAATGGCGGGAAAACGGTATATCAAATCGACTTGTTTCCAAATAGCGACGAATTCGATGTTTCGAAAATTACGTTGCTAATCGATAAATCTTCATCAATGATTCATTCTGCCAAACTTTTCGGAACCGACGGAAATTTATATGTCATTGAGGTTAAAAACCTTGTTCCCAACAAAAAAATTGCCGATTCTGAATTTGTATTCGATGCCGGTAATTTTAACGATGTTGAGGTAATTGATTTACGCTAAGCGACAAGCTCTCTGTAGCTTTCCCAAGTGAAGCGAATGCTGCCTTGGTTTTTTTATTTATTTTTTGGCTAACCCAAAAAGTAAAATTCTCCCGATAGGCAAAAGAAACATCATAGCATCCCTCTGACCGACAACCAAAAAGTTTAAATGCCTCTATAAATCTATTTAATAATTGAACCAACTCGAATTATGAAGTGAGCCATTGTAAGGGCTAAAATCCATTTCTCTTTTGTCTGGTTAACCGTTGGCTAAAGCCAAACGGTAACGAATATGTTTGTTTTTATACCGTTTGTTTAGCTTGGGATTGAGTATATCGCAAAAAAAAGCCGTCTCTCTTACGAAAGACGGCTTACTATTTTTTACGAAACTATTTCCACACCAGAAGTAGTGGATGGTCGTTTACTTCTTATAAACTTTTTTGTACCCGTAAATAGCACTTGCTCCCAACTCCTCTTCAATACGAAGAAGTTGATTGTATTTTGCCATACGGTCGGAGCGGCTTAACGAACCGGTTTTAATTTGTCCCGAGTTAGTTGCTACAGCAATATCGGCAATTGTAGAATCTTCGGTTTCGCCCGAGCGGTGCGAAGTTACCGAAGTGTAACCGGCACGGTGAGCCATTTCAATGGCATCTAATGTTTCGGTTAATGTACCAATTTGGTTTACTTTAATAAGAATAGAGTTTGCAGCTCCAAGTTCAATTCCTTTTTTCAGGTATTCAACGTTGGTTACATAAAGGTCGTCGCCAACCAATTGAATTTTGTCTCCCAGTTTTTCGTTTAATAAAACAAATCCGTCCCAATCCGATTCGTTCATTCCGTCTTCAATCGAGTCTATTGGGAATTTAGCAACCAATTCGGCTAAATATTCAACCTGCTCAGCCGAAGTGCGTTTAGCAGCACCTTCTCCTTCAAATTTTGTATAGTCGTAAACACCGTCAACATAAAATTCCGAAGCTGCACAGTCTAATGCAATCGATACATCGCCTCCGTCTTCAGCACGACCTGCTTTATAACCAGCGTTTTCAATTGCTTTAATAATACTGTTTAATGCATCTTCTGTTCCGTCAAGCTCAGGAGCAAATCCACCTTCGTCGCCAACAGCAGTACTTAAATTACGCTCTTTTAATACAGATTTTAATGAGTGGAAAACCTCGGCTCCCATTCTTAATGCCTCGCGGAACGATGGAGCACCAATGGGGCGAATCATAAATTCCTGAAATGCAATAGGTGCATCAGAGTGCGAACCGCCATTAATAATGTTCATCATTGGAACAGGCAATGTTTTTGCATTAACTCCACCAATGTAGCGGTACAAAGGAAGCTCGCAATAGTCGGCAGCAGCTTTTGCAACAGCCAGCGAAACACCAAGAATGGCATTTGCTCCTAAATTCGATTTTGTTGGAGTTCCGTCAAGTTCCAGCATTTTATTGTCGATGGCTACCTGGTCGGTTGCATCCATGCCAATCATTTCTTTGGCAATTATATCGTTTACGTTGGCAACAGCTTTTAAACATCCTTTTCCAAGGAATCTGCTTTTGTCGCCATCACGCAATTCAAGTGCTTCGTTTTCGCCTGTCGATGCTCCAGACGGAACAGCTGCGCGGCCAAATGCACCACTTTCTAATAATACTTCAACTTCGAGAGTTGGGTTACCTCGAGAATCTAAAATCTCTCTTGCTTTTACGTTACTAATTAACATTTTGAGTAGTTTTTATTGTTTAATAAATAATTTTTAAATACAGTAAATCAGAGTGTTAAGTCTGATATTTTTTTCTCCTTACAAAGGTAGTGATTTGTTCTGCTACAAAAGGATAGCAAAATAAAACGATGTCCATATTTCATATTGGGTTAACTTAATAATTGTTAAAATGAGATTACAAACAGGGGGTTGTATAAATTGATTTTGTTTCAATCGGTACTTCGTTAAATTTTTGTTTCTTGTAAAGCTGCAAAGTTGCAAAGGTCTGTTTTTTAGTGAATTATGTCAATTGTCTTGTGCTTTGTAATTCTCTGTTTATAAGGTATTTGTAAAAATGTACCGAACCATTATCAATAAAATTTAAAGTCTTATATGTTTTTATCAATAGTTTAATTACCGACGTATACTCCAGTATTCGTACAATGAGAAAGAAATTTTAAAAAGAGAGAGTTCTGAGTTCTAATTTTAATCAAAATAAT
>WGCT01000111.1 GCA_015493625.1 Draconibacterium sp.
GGAAGTGGCGCAGTAAATACAATTCAGAATCCGTTTAACCAGTATATTACGTTTACTTTAATTTGGACACCCGAAAAACTAGAGTGGTATGCCAACGGCATTAAATATCACGAATACAAAAAACCGGCTGACGACTACCGGGTTTGGCCATTTAATAAAAAGTTTTACTTAATACTCAACCTTGCCTACGGAGGAAGTTGGGGCGGAATGAACGGGGTAAATGATGCACTTTTGCCGCATCGGTTTTTAATCGATTATGTTCGGGTATATCAACTTCAAAAAACTGAAGGTCCGTTTTCGCTGACTATTTCGCCTACAAACGGCGGACAAATAGAAGTTACGCCACAAATGAATACTTACCCCGAAAACACAAAGGTTACCGTTACGGCACTTCCCGATTCGGGTTATGTTTTTCAGGCATGGAAAAACCACAGCGGCGCAAATCCCTTTTCATTTATTATTAGAAAAAATACGGTTCTTACACCGCTGTTAAAAAAAAAGTCGGAACTAATCTCAAACGGAACTTTTGAAGCAGGCTTTCAACCGTGGCAATTTTACGTAAACAATGCCGAAATAACTTCATACACCGCAAAAACAGAAGATGGACGGTTTATTACCAACATCACCAAATCGCCCGGAACAAACTGGAAATTAGGATTTCAGGAGTTGGGAATTTCACTAAAAAAAGGGAAGTACAAACTTACTTTCGATGCATTTGCCACACAACCAAACACCCTTCTTTTAACGCTTGCAAAAAACTACCCCAACTGGAGCTCTTTTGTTTCGAAATATGTTTCCATAACAACAAAAAACAGAAGTTATGAAGTTGTTTTTACAATGCCAACCAACGACAATAACACACGCCTGTTTTTTGGTATTGGAAAATTTACAGGCACATTCAGCATCGACAACATCAGTTTCTCGCAAATTAACGAACCTGCAACAAATTCTTCAATCGATTGGCAAAACAGCAGTAGAGGTTTTACTGTTTTCCCAAATCCAAACAAGGGAGTATTTTTTGTAAAACCCCTTGAAGCAAATACTGAAAACGGCTCAGAATTAAAAATTTATAATAGTATTGGAGAAATTATTTACGAACAAAATCACATTCAACAAAAAAATAAAATTGATATTCATTCTCCTTCGGGAATTTATTTCGTAAGACTAATTTCGGGAAAGAAAAGTAGCGCAAAAAAAATAATCGTCGCGAAAAAAGAGCATTTCTAAAAAAAATCTTTACGTCCCACAATTTATTTATCAATAAGAAGTTGAATATAAAACTGTTTGTTAGTTTTGTGCCGATGAAAAAAACGCTTACTCTTTTACTGTTTATTTTTACTGCAAATGTTGCCCTTTTTGCACAACATAAAAATGCAACATTAAAAGGTATTATTAAAGACCCCGATGGCAAACCGTTGGATATGGTAAATGTTGCCTTAATGGAATTCCCGTTGGGAACAAGCTCGAACCGGCGGGGTGAATTTATTCTTCGTATTCCTGCAAAAAAGAAGGTTGTTGTTATCTATTCATCGTTGGGCTACAAAACGTTTGCCGACACACTTTTTGCCGATAACGAAGAGAACATTTTCAGAACAATTACGCTAAAAAAGTCGGATGTTCAATTGGGCGAAGTAACAATAAGCAATAAACGAATTGGCGATGGAATTACACGCATCGATTCGAAACTTGTAAATGCGCTGCCAACTGCCGGTTCAGGAGCGGTTGAAACGATGTTAAAAACTCTGCCCGGGGTTTCGAGCAATAACGAGTTGAGCTCGCAATATTCGGTACGCGGAGGAAATTTCGACGAGAACCTTGTGTATGTAAACGACATTGAAGTTTACAGGCCATTTTTAATTCGCTCGGGGCAGCAAGAAGGGCTAAGTTTTATTAACAGCGATATGGTTTCAACCATCGATTTTTCTGCCGGAGGATTCGATGCAAAATATGGCGATAAAATGTCGTCGGTACTCGACATTAAATACCGCAAACCCAGCGATTTCAGAGGCTCGGCATCGGTAAGTTTGCTGGGTGCATCGGCACATTTCGAAGATGTTGCATTAAACGGAAGACTTGCCCACATTTCGGGAATCAGGTATAAAACCAATCAGTATTTGCTGGGGAGTTTAGACGAACAAGGCGATTACAGTCCTAACTTTTTAGACTTTCAAACTTACATTACATTTCAGGTAAACGAAAAGTTCGACATCTCATTTCTCGGAAATATTGCACGAAACCGATATAAATTTATTCCCGAAACCCGCGAAACTACGTTTGGCACCTGGAATGCTCCTTTAAATACAAAAATATATTTCGACGGACAGGAGGTGGATGAATTTCAGACATTTACAGGCGCACTCTCGGCCAACTATCACCCCAATACAAACCTGAATCTGAAATTTATTACTTCGGCCTACTACGCAACAGAAAAAGAGACTTACGATATTTTGGGACAATACTATTTAAATGAGCTGGAACGCGATATGTCGTCGGAAGAGTTTGGCGATAGTATTTTGAATCTCGGAATTGGTTCGTTTTTAAATCACGCCCGTAACAACCTCGATGCTTTGGTATACAGTTTTGCTCACCGCGGTGCATACAACTCCGAAAATCATCTCGTTAACTGGGGCATTAAAATTCAGCACGAAGAGATAAAAGACAAAATAAACGAGTGGGTTTTTCGCGACTCAACCGGATACTCAATCCCTTATTCCGACACAGAAGTAGCACTCTATTACACATTAAACAGCAAAAGTTCAATTCGTTCGAACCGCTTTACAGGTTTTATTCAAGACGTATGGAATGTTCCGGTTAACAGTGGAAGTTTGTATTTAACCGGCGGAATACGGTTTAACTACTGGGATTTTAATCGCGAATTATTAATTAGTCCGCGAGCCACAGTGAGCTACTACCCCGACTGGGAAAGAAAAATATCGTTCCGCCTTTCCACCGGAATTTACAGTCAGTCGCCCTTTTTTAAAGAGTTGAAATTCAGAGACGGGACCATCGATTTCAATACAAAAGCACAACGCTCGTACCAAGTTGTTGCCGGCACCGACCTTATTTTTACGGCCTGGGACCGACCTTTCCGTTTAACTTCGGAAGCGTATTATAAATATATGAACAGACTAATTCCGTATCAAATCGACAATGTTCGCATTCGGTATTTACCTGAGCAGGAAGCTGTTGGTTATGCCACAGGAATTGATATGAAAGTAAATGGTGAATTTGTTTCAGGATTACAGTCGTGGGCAAGTTTATCGGTTATGCAAACCAAAGAAAATATTGTTGGCGACGGGCACGGATACATTCCACGGCCAACCGACCAACTGGTAAATTTCAGTCTCTTTTTTCAAGACTATTTTCCGGGAAATCCCTCGTACCGGATGCAACTTTCGGCATTTTACGGTTCGCGATTACCCACCGGGCCGCCCAATGCCGAACGGTATCAGGATGTTTTCAGAATGCCCGCCTACCGGAGAATCGACCTTGGCTTTTCAAAAGTTTTTATCAGCTCGGCAAATCCGGTTAACCGAAATATTTTACGACATATCTCCGATATGATTCTTAGTCTCGAAGTATTTAATCTGCTAAACATTAACAATACAATCTCCTACTTCTGGGTGTCAAGTATTCAGGGCGACCAATTTGCCGTACCCAACTACTTAACAGGAAGAAGAGTTAACTTAAAACTTACTGTAAAGTTTTAATAACAGATTGAAATTCAGTTCGAGATTATTATTTTTAAACCTATTCTGTTTTTCCTGAATAAAAAACCATTTATGAACGATGATCCTTTTGGCCTGGCAATAAGCGACTACTTTAAAAAAGGGAA
>WGCT01000112.1 GCA_015493625.1 Draconibacterium sp.
CGAACTTGCTCGTAATTTAAAAATTCGCCTTCTATTTCAGATGATTTAACTACATCAAGTGTCAAAGTTGACAACAATGTTTCTTCTTTAATAGAAAAACCGAGGGCATTTATTTGACCAAATATTTTACCTTGTAAATGTCTAAGTTTGCCCAATATAACTTGGATTTCCTTTTCATTCCAAGTAAAATCAGGCCAACTCTTATATTGATATATGTATTTTGCCATATTATTTCTTTATTCTACTGCAAATATACATATTATTCCCCGCACAAATAAGGAGAATAAAGTTTTTATTCTCCGCATTTTTCATTTTTCCCACATTGGCTCTAACTACGAAATAAAAGTACCATAGTTTTATCACCTATTCAATATCCCAAATCCACTCTTTAACAATCTTCAAAACCTCCGGCGAAATGGTCTCTTCTATTTGCCCATATTCTGCAACTGCACCTGTTTTGCAATTCTGAAAAAGATGGTTTAGGTTTTTTAGCTCCATTGTTTTGAAGTTATTATTTCCGCCTTCAGCGAGTGCTTTTTTAATGGCTTCGAGGTTTGTTTTCGGAGGCACCTGCAAATCTTTTTCGCCGGCAAGTGCCAGTACCGGACAGGTAACTTTTGTTAAAGTTGGGTAGGGATTGTAAGCAAGAAAAAACTTAAACCACGCATTGTTTATTCCGGCAACTTTTGTGTCAATCAGCTTTTTTTGTTCGTCGTTCAACATCGGGTACATACCGTTCGAAAGGGTTCGTTGCAAGCGGTCTACCTGTTTAACCGAATCTTTTTCGGTTAAAAGAATATTGAAAATTGCTGTTTGAAGTTTTCTGCTTCGCTCAATCTGTACATCGGTTAATCCGGCTGCCCGGTTTAATAATTCTGCCTGGTCGAGAAGAATTTGTTTTCCCGGAGTTCCCGGTCCTGCCAGTAAAACGATAAAAGCAACATCAACTGATTTTGTAGCAACAATCGGAGCAATTATTCCACCTTCGCTATGACCAATTAAACCTATTCTTTTTGTGTCTATTCCGGAAGTTTCCTTTAGGAATTCGACTCCTGCCAAAACATCGCTAGCAAAATCGTTGCTGGTGGCATTTTTTATATCACCTTCCGAGCCGCCAACTCCGCGGTCGTCGACACGTAAAACGGCAATGCCGCTTTGGGTGAGATAATCAGCGATTACAAAAAATGGTTTATGTTCAAAAATGGTTTCGTCGCGGTCTTGCGCGCCCGAGCCGGAGATTAAAACCACTGCCGGACAGCTTTTTGCATTGTTCGGCATTGTTAATGTTCCGGCTAATTTAAGCCCCGATTTCGGGTTGGTGTATTCAACCTCTTTTACAATATATTGAAACGGAGGCTGCGGAGTTTGCGGTCGGTTTTGTTTAACAACTGCTCTGTTCTTTTCTATAACGAGTGGTAGTTTTGCCCCGTTTTGTTGCCATATTCCGGCAACTTTTTTATCGGTTTCGAATACTCCTTTATAACTTCCGCCAATTGCAGCAACCGTTAAAAACAGACTATCGTTTTTAACTTCTGTTTTGCTAACCGGGAGGTCTTTCGCGTTCTGCATCGGCACATCCATTTTTGCGGTTAACAATCCGTTTTCATCAGCCACAATTTTAAAAACTAGCTCCAGTTTTACCGTTGGAAGCTCCAGTATACCACTCCAGTTTCCGGTAATTTTTACTTCCGGTTGACTTTGAGCAAAACCCGATATGCAGCTAATAAAGAAAAGAGCGATAAATACCAGTTTGTGGTTAATTTGGCACAAAACCCGAGTTAAAGAATATCGTTTCATAAACACACTTTTTATAAAGGTACAAACTTTAACGGCTAAAAAAAGGATAGTATTGATGCAATACTATCCTTTTTGTTTGAATGATAAGCTTGGAAGAATATCAGATTAATTTACAATTGCAGCAATAGCTGCACCAATTAAACTCGAGTTTTCAACTTCTACAATCTCGTAATAACGTTTATTCTCTCCCGAAAGGAAATTCTTTAAATATGTTTCGAACATCTTTCTGAAGTTATGCAATTTATAAAAGGTTGTTCCTTCAATGGTCATTAAAACCGGTTTTTCGGCTGTTTTTGCTTTACCGGTTTTTAAAATTACCGCTGCTAAATTAACTGCTACCAGTTTTGCTGCGCGTTCAATTAATCCATTAATTATTCCGGAAGCAGTTGCTTTATCTTCGTTGGTTTGAAGAGCTGAATTCAGCAAATTATTATCAAGGTCAATTCCCTGAACAAATTTATTAACCACTTCGGTTGTTAGTTCGTTTAATGCTTTAATTTTTTCAGCATCAGAAAACAGTCCTTCGTCGGCAGCCGTTTTTAGCGCAGTCGAACATAGTCCTCCGAAATAACCGCCGGCAAACATTTTTTCGAACGAATAGCGCCCCGGATTTTTTGTGGAATCATCGAAAGCGATATCGATATCAGAAGAAGTTACTCCTCCAAAATTCCCCGATTCAATATTTATAATCATACTGCCATTTAAATCGAGACCATCGGTTTTGGTAATGTTTTTATTTGCCTCAATGTAAGCTGCATTTGTTCCTGTTCCTAAAATAAACCCGATGTACGTGTCGTAGGTTTTACCTGCTGTTGCAGCTTTCCCCGCCAAAAGTGTCGAAACAGTGTCATTCATTAGAACCACCTGTTTATCAGGTGTTCCCATTGCTTTTAACAGTTGCTCACCAATAATTTCTCCAATCACTTCGGGGGCTTTTACCTCTTTACTCCACTCCACCAGTTTTCCGTCTTTGTTGGGTAATATTTCGGCGGCATACGAAAAACAGAAGCCAATTTTATCAGAAACCTCTTTAAAATCGGTCATATAACTTGCCAGCGTATCGAAAAACTCTTTCTTCGAAAGCTCGGTTTCTACTGCCGGCATTTTGTCGTACCGAATATTTTCAGTCATTAATTTCAGTTCGTCATTGAAATAGACTTTGGCAATGCGCAAATTTGTTCCTCCGGCATCGATAGCCACAACCGGCTGATTTGCAACCACTTCACCATCGGCTTCAATGTATGTTGGCAACATCAATAACGGACTCTCTTTTCCGGCGAGTCCATTTTCCATTTCAACAATAAACGAGTCGACTAACTTTTTAATGTCTAAATTTGAAGCACTTATATTATGTGCTTCAAGAAACTTTTTTACTTTATCCATATTTTTTATTCAATTATTTTTTTCAAAAATAGAACTTATTTTCCGTTAAACTCTTTTATTGCATCGAGCATTGCAATAAAGTTTTCGACAGGAACACCGGCCTGCACATTATGAACCGAATTAAAAACAAATCCACCGTTTTTCATAAAAATATCACACGTTTTCAAAACCTGCTCGCGTACCTCTTCCGGTTTTCCAAACGGGAGAACCTGTTGCGTATCGACTCCACCACCCCAAAAAATAAGATTGTCGCCATATTTTCTTTTGAGTTTGGCGGGGTCCATTCCTGCAGCACTTATTTGCACCGGATTTATAATGTCGAACCCGGCTTGAATAAACCCGTCCATAAAAGACTCGACAGCTCCGCACGAATGTTTAAATGTTTTCCATTCGGTATTTTGGTGAACCCAGTCGTTTATCTCTCTGTAATAAGGGAGCCACATCTCGTTAAATTGCTCGGGTGCACAAAATGTAGAGTCTTGCGTTCCAAAATCGGTTCCGCAAACAAACACTGCATCTACCTTATTTCCAACCACTTCAAAAATACGTCGCATATTTTCTTTTGCAATTTCAACCTGATGAGCAAAAATATCTTTAATGTAATTGGGGCGCATAATTGTGCTCATATACCATTCGGTAACGTCGCGAATTCCTTTTGGTGTTTTCAGATTTAAGCCCGGAACAAGTGCAATATCGCCAAGTGCCGTACCTCCAAAACCTGCAACAACTGCTTTCCCTGTTTGGTGTCTTTTATCGACTTCAACACGCCAGTGTTCCAAATCGTCGTCCGATATTAGACTAAACTCTTCCAGATTATCTTCAACATTTAACTCCTCTTCAACAATGGGTTCCTGCCGGTTTAATGCGTCGAAAAAATAACTTGCTTTTGGCATTTTTGCACAAGGGGCAATTGATGTATCACCCTTTGGGAACATAAGAATATCGCCATGATTGTCGACTTTTGTATTAAAATTTACAGGCACTTCAACACGCTGTCCCCACGGTGTTTCCCACTCTTTAAATGGAGCATGATTAAAAAACCCGAACATATTTTCTCGTCCCCATGCACCAATTACATCAATGCCAATTGCATCGATAAGCTCCTCATCAACTTCGCCAAGCATTTGGTAGGGTTCTAAAACCTTAACCGGACGTTCTTCCAGACCGAAATGCCGGCGCAATTTTGCAATGGTTTTTACATGAATACCTGTTACCGGAGTTGCACCAAAATCGACAACCACACGGTCGGGCTGCTGGTGATTAATTGTTTTTTTAAACTGTTCTTTTGAAGACATTCTTTACAATTTGGCTATTCATAAATCAATAATTACCCTTTACAAATATGTATAAATTTGTAAAATAAAACTTGCAAATCACTAAACTATTTCTTGTTTTACCTAGTACTTAATTAAAATCGAATAAAAAATAGGTTCATTACAATTTAGTACTCAAGTTTCGCACCTAGTAAACACTAATATTACAGAGAGGTAAAAAATAAAAAAAGTAGCATAAAAACCTTGCATAACGCTTGGTTTTACTGTATTTTGTAAGTGCAA
>WGCT01000113.1 GCA_015493625.1 Draconibacterium sp.
GTGGTACCGAAACCGGATTTGTAAATAAAACAACCGACAACGGATTAAACTGGCACATTTGCGGACAGAATTACCATTTTAGCGGTGGAGTTACCGCCACGGCAATACACCCCACTAATCCCGATATTGTTTACGTTTCGGCAGCTGGGCAAATTCATAAAACAACCGATGGTGGTGTTACATGGAAACCGATGCTTACCGAATATAATAGTTTCAAAGCCTCGCGATTAAGGATTGACCCGAACAACCCCGATAAAATTATTGCAGCCACTTCCAGTGGAATTTACATTTCGACAAATGGTGGAGGTACATGGACAAACCGATGGAATAAACCAACCTGGGACATTGAAATAAAACCCGATAACAGCAATATTATTTACGGAATATCATCGGCAAAGGAAGACTATTTCGAACTGGTTATTTCAAAAGATAGAGGCAACTCTTTTACAAAAGATGCAGCATTCCCATCGAAAATAAAAAACAAAAGCGGTGGCTTACTTGCAGTAACACCGGCCAATGCAAATATTGTTTACGTTTCGATGCTTGTTGATGAGATTGACGATGCAACAACATATATTTACAAGGGAACTTACAACAACAATACATGGAGCTGGACACGTACCAAACGGGGCGACCCGCGCTCGGAAGTCGGTCTCGGAGGTTTTTCTACGGGACAGGGTTATTTCGATTTTGTGCTGGAGGCATCGCCCGATAATGCAAATATTCTTTTTTGGGGAACCTGCTCACTTTATAAATCGACCAACGGCGGATACAATTTCACCAAAATTGGGGGTTACGGCGGCGACTTTTCCATTCACCCTGATATACAAGACATAAAACTTTTACCCGAGGGAAAAATGTGGGTGTCAACCGATGGCGGAATGAATTATTCTACCGACTACTTTACTAAACCCGAGAATTTTCACCCGAGAATAAAAGGATTAATTGGTTCGCACATGTGGGGTTTCGATCAGGGATGGAACGAAGATATTGTTGTGGGTGGCAGATACCACAACGGAAATACGGCAATTACCGATGCATACAGCAATCAAGCGTTACGATTGGGTGGCGGCGAAGCCCCTACCGGTTGGATTCTAAAAGGGAAAAGTCACCAAGCTGCTTTTAGCGATATTAACAAAGGATACACAACTTCAATTCCTGCAACAATCGATGAAGTGGTTAAAAACAAAAAGTATCTTTTCAGCAAACTGCCAAATATGAAAAGCTACGGTGCGCGGCGCGGCAACCTGCTTCATCATCCCAATTATTATTCGGTAATGTATATTGGCGAAGGTACCGGTTTCTGGAAAAGCTCCGATATGGGGGCGACCTGGGATTTACTGCAAAATTTTAGCGGCGATGTAATGTTTATCGAGATAAGTCGTAAAAACCCCAATGTAATTTATGCCGATGTGGAGGGGAAGGGATTGTACCGGTCGGAAGATGGCGGCGAATCGTGGACTTATAAACCATCGCTGACGGAAGAATATGGAGAAAAAGCATGGGCAGGAAACATCCACTTTGTTCTTTCGCCTTACGATGAAAATACAATTTACGCTACTCCCCAAAAAAGGTCGCAATTGTGGGAAGCAAAGGTTTTTAAATCGACTAACGGAGGCACAACCTGGAAAGATTGGTCGGGCTCTATTTCCACTCAGGAATACAGCAAATGTCTCGTTATTCAACCCACAAAAACAGGCGACGATTTGGTTTACCTGTTTATCACTTCGCAAAAAAACATTGCCGATGCTATTGGTAAAGTTTATTTCAGAAAAGCAGGAATGGCCAACTGGGAAAGGTTCGACAACAATTACCCGGCAGGAATGACAACAATAATGGCTTTGCCGTTCTATCGCGACAGCAAAATTCGAGTGGCAGGGAAAGGTGGTATTTGGGAATCGCCAATGGAAGAACCCGATTTTATGCCAATTATTAATCCGTGGATTGACGTGCCTGTAAGTAAATGCACACTCGACACGCTCCAATTAGACGACCACTCCATGTTAAATCACGAAGGAGTGCGTTGGGAATGGAAAATTAGTCCGGAGCCGCAATACATAAGCAATCCGAACATACGAAATCCCAAAATTGTTCCCGGAGCAGTTGGCAGTTACAATGTTAAATTAAAAGTTAAAATTGGCGATACCAATTATGAAAAGTTGATAGAAAATATGTTCTCGTGTACTTCCTGCCCGTCGGTGAACGACTGTTCGAACCCGGCAGAATTGGATAAAAGCCAATGGTCGCTCATTTATGTCGACAGTCAGGAACCCGACAGGTTGGGAAAATATGCCTTCGACAACGACAATTCTACCTTTTGGCATACCGAGTGGAGGAATTCAAGCCCAACGCATCCTCACAAATTAGAAATTGATTTAGGAAAGAGTTACAATATCCATCAAATCGGAATTATAAATCGTCCAACCGGAATAAACGGAAGAATCGCAAATTATAAAATCTATTTAAGCGATGATAAAAATAATTGGGGTACAGCTGTTCGTTCAGGGACTTTAGATAATAGCCCGGCACCGGCTCCCATAAAATTTTCAAATCCGCCTTCCGGCCGATACCTTAAAATTGTTGCACTCTCGGAGGTTAACGAGAAGGATTTTACAACCATTGCCGAAATTAATATTATTGGATGCTACACAAATGGAACAGATGTTCAGGTTATGAAAACTGAAAAAGAGGTGAAAGCATTTCCCGTTCCCACAAATGGGGTGGTAAATATTGCAGTGCCCACAAGCCGTGAATTAAATTATAAAATTATTTCGATTGCCGGACAAGTAGTAAAAAGTGGAAGTATTAAAAACACATCGTCACACTATTCGTTCAACCTAAAAACATTACAGTCAGGAATCTACATTATTCACATGAGCGACAAAACCGGAATTAGCTTTCGGGCAAAAGTTATTAAGAAATAGATATTGGGGCTGAAAAATATTGTTTTAAAAGATTACGAAAAGAGACTCTCAACAAACTCGCGACGTCTGAAAATTTGCAGATGTTCAAGTTTTTCGCCAATTCCAATATATTTTACCGGAATTTTAAATTGGTCGGAGATTCCAATTACCACTCCCCCTTTTGCTGTACCATCTAATTTTGTAAGTGCCAGCGCGGTAACTTCTGTGGCTTTTGTAAATTGTTTGGCCTGCTCAAAAGCATTTTGTCCGGTAGAGCCGTCTAAAACAAGCAAAACTTCGTGAGGGGTATCGGGTATTATCTTTTGCATCACTTTCTTTATTTTCGAAAGCTCGTTCATTAAATTAATTTTATTATGCAAACGTCCTGCTGTATCGATAATAACAACATCGGCATTCGATGCTTTTGCCGAGGCAAGTGTATCGTAGGCCACAGAGGCAGGGTCGGAGCCCATTTTTTGCTTAACAATGGGCACGTCGACACGCTTTGCCCAAACCTCTAACTGTTCAATGGCAGCGGCTCTAAACGTATCGGCAGCACCAAGTACAACTTTTTTACCTGCACGTTTAAAATTATAAGCAAGTTTTCCAATGGTTGTGGTTTTTCCAACTCCGTTTACTCCCACCACCATAATTACATAAGGCCCGTCGGTTTCGGGTAAATCGAAATCTGAAACATCGGTGGTATTATTCTCTTCCAACAGTGCTGCAATTTCCTCTTTTAAAATGGTATTCAACTCGCCAATTCCCATGTATTTATCGGCAGCAACACGCTTTTCAATACGCTCAATAATTTTCAATGTTGTATCAACACCAACATCTGAAGTAATTAAAACTTCCTCTAAATTATCGAGAACCTCATCGTCGACTTTTGATTTTCCGACAACTGCACGTCCAAGTTTTTTAAAAACGCTCTCTTTGGTTTTTAAAAGTCCCTCATCGAGATTTTCCTTTTTCTTTTTGCTAAAACTCCCAAATAATCCCATAGTTTTAAAATTGCAGGCCTTAAAAATAACAATTGTTGGAATACCTCAACAAAGTTATACGAATAATTGTAAATTCACCCGATAAAATTCTCAAATAAATCAGATTGAATTTACCGAATTAAGCCAATATACAAAAAAAGCTCTCATCAAAGATGAAAGCTTTTTTTGTATTGTAATACCGTATTGTTATTTTATTTAAAAT
>WGCT01000114.1 GCA_015493625.1 Draconibacterium sp.
ACTTGCGGGAAGCCCTCCCCCTATAGGGGGTCGGGGGGCGTGCAGGATTTTTATCACAATAATTTCATACTTTTGCCCAAAATCCAATAAATGAAAAAATTAAAATTTGCCCTCGTAGGGTGCGGACGTATTGGTCAGCGTCATGCAGAACATATTTATAATAATGGCGAGTTGGTTGCCGCTTGCGATATTGATTACAGCAAAGCAAAACTCCTCGGAGAAAAATACAATGCAAAGCCTTATAAAGATATTAACGACCTGCTAACTGAGCAAAAAGAGGTGGACGTAGTTTCCATCTGCACCCCAAACGGACTACATGCCGAACATAGTATAAGAGCTTTACGCTCAGGTTATCATGTTTTATGTGAAAAACCCATGTGTATTAATGTGCCTGATTGCGGCCAGATGATTCAGGAAGCTGAAAAAGCAAACAGACGTTTGTTTATTGTTAAACAAAACCGGTTTAACCCTCCTGTTGCTGCTGTTAAAAAACTTATTGATGAAAATAAGTTGGGGAAGATTTACAGTGTACAGCTTAACTGTTTTTGGAACAGAAATTCCGAATATTTCTCTTCTTCCGACTGGAAGGGTACGAAATCGCTGGACGGAGGAACGCTTTACACTCAGTTCAGTCACTTTGTAGATTTGCTTTTTTATTTAATTGGCGATGTGAAAAAGGCATACGCTTTTGCTGACAACTTTAACCACCAAAATCAAATTGAGTTTGAAGATGCCGGGGTAGTTGCTTTAAAATTTTATAACGGTGCCTTGGGAACCATCAACTTTACGGTGAACAGCTTTGCCAAAAATATGGAGGGGTCATTAACTATTTTTGCTGAAAAAGGCACTGTGAAAATAGGCGGCCAATATTTAAATGAGTTGGAATATCAATCATTGGATGGGTTCAAAATTGAAGGCCTTCCCGAAGGAAATCCTCCGAATAATTACGGAAAATATATCGGTTCCATGTCGAACCACGACAAAGTGTATGAAAATGTGGTGGATGTTTTAACCAATGGGGGAGTGATAGCCACCAATGGTTTTGAAGGACTTAAAACAGTTGAGATAATTGATAAGATATATACACAAATAGGAAATAATAATGGCAAATCCTGAAATTTTATATTCCGGGATTAATGATGATGTTGTGTTTGGAAGCAATGTCAGGGTTATTCAACCCGTTAATTTGTACGGCTGTACACTAGGTGATAACTGCTTTATAGGACCTTTTGTCGAAATACAGAAAAATGTAACAATCGGTGCAAACACCAAAATCCAATCACATACATTTGTTTGTGAACTGGTTACTATTGGAAATAATTGCTTTATTGCTCATGGCGTAATGTTTATAAATGATGTGTTTAAGAAGGGTGGCCCGGCTGGTGGAGATAAAAACCTTTGGAAAAATACAATAATTGGAAACAATGTATCAATTGGTACTAATGCAACGATTTTACCTGTAAAAATAACTGATAATGTAGTTGTTGGTGCAGGTGCTGTCGTAACAAAAGACATTAACGAACCGGGTATCTATGTTGGAAACCCTGCAAAAAAAATAAAATCATTTTAATTTATGAACATCCCCTTTGTTGACCTGAAATCCCAGTACCATTCCATTAAAGAAGAAGTGGATCGTGCTGTTTTCGATATTTTGGAAAATACGGCATTTATTAAAGGTAAAGCAGTTGAAGATTTTGAAAAAGGTTTTGCGGCAGCCATTGATGTGAAACACTGCATTGGTGTAGGAAATGGTACCGATGCCTTGATGATAGCCCTCAAAACATTGAATATCGGCCCGGGCGATGAAGTCATTGTACCTGCCAACTCTTTTATTGCCTCCTCCGAAGCGGTTACAGCTGTGGGTGCTCGTGTTGTATTTGTTGATAATCATCCGGATACTTACAACATCGACGTAACCAAGATAGAGCAAGCTGTTACCGACAAAACAAAAGCCATCATTGCGGTACATTTGTACGGCCAGCCGGCTGATATGGATGCAACTTTGGCTATTGCCGGAAGACATAATTTATATGTGATTGAAGATTCTGCCCAGGGACATCTTGCGGAATATTATTCCAAAAATGGTGGGTGGAAAATGACAGGTAACTTCGGCCATATAGCCACTTTTAGTTTTTATCCCGGTAAAAACCTGGGTGCTTATGGCGATGCAGGCGCTGTTGTAACCAACAATGATGAATATGCTAAAAAGGCAAGAATGTATGCCAATCATGGACGGATATCAAAGTACGACCATGAATTTGAGGGTATTAACAGCAGGATGGATGGCCTGCAGGGTGCTGTTCTCGGGGTGAAATTAAAATATTTGCCGGAATGGACGGAAAAAAGACGTGCTGCTGCCGATTATTATTCCAAACATTTAAAGGGTGTGGGCGATATAACTATTCCGTTTTTTGACAAACAAAAGGTTAAACCTGTTTGGCACCTTTTTGTTGTCAGGACTAAAAAAAGGGATGCCCTTTTGGAACATCTCAAAGAACAGGGTATCTCGGCGGGCATCCATTATCCCATTGCCTTGCCTAATTTGCAGGCTTACCGGTATTTGGGGGGTAGAGCATCTGATTTTCCCGTTGCTTCTGCTTATCAGAACCAGATACTCAGCCTTCCTGTTTATCCTGAAATTACCCGCGAACAGCAGGATTATGTTGTGAATACTGTAAAAGCTTTCTTTCTAAAATAAATGCTCTAAATCAGGCAACAGCGCAGTCTGAAAAGGAATATTTTTGGCAAAATCAAGCCTGCCTGCAGCAGGTAGGGCGGAAGAAATTTATGACCCGGAGTTAACCGGTTGTTAATGAGGAGTCAAAAATTTCTGACAATTCCGATAGCTATCGGAATTTGTCAACAAAGAACCTTTTTAGACCAGGCTCAGGCAAATTTGCCATAGTAAAGTTCACTGGCCTCGCGTATAGCAGCAATTTTACCTGTTTCAAGTGCATTCTTAGTGATATTGCTAAGGTGTTCTGACCTTTCCTTAATAATTGCACGATTGAAACTTTCCGGGTACCTGTCAATTCGGTAAATAGGTATCTGTGTTCCTCCCTCCTTTTTTTTAAACCTTATTAAACCTTCATAGCTTTTTGTTGCTCCTGAAAAACCCAGGTCAATGGTTTTGAAATGGTTGTCGCTTCCATATTGCATTAGCGAACGAAATAGCAGGTCGTTTGGACGTAAATGCAGGTAGTCAGGATGGGATGCACCAAATTTGTAATACAATATATTATTGTGCACTAAAATAAACCATGAAGCAATCAGGATGTCCCGATTCCAGGCTTCCAAAATAAAGCCGTTTTCTTTAGCGATAAATTCATTGTAAATGTTGTTGAAAAACCGGAAAGGTTGAGGCAGTTTTTTAAACTTGTTAATCCTTAAGTTCTCGTGCAAAAGATAGAAACCTGTGATGCCATCATAGTTTCTGTTTATTCTTACAGATAGCCCGTAATTCAATGCGTTTCTAATATTTCGCTCATAAGCCTCTTTCCAGTCTCTGCTCTCTTTCCATTTATTAATGTCAACCTGAATCAGATAACCGTATTTTGTTGTTGTAAAATTATCAATCTGAGGAGCTTTTTGTGCTACCACTGAAGTTTCAATATAACGATTGGGATATCTGTCAAGCAAATGTTGTAGTGCTTCCGAAATTAGTTTATCTTTATTTTCAAACAAGGTGTAATCACTAAAGGGAATGGATTTTATGCTGTCAAAAAAATCATCGGTTATCTCGGCAAACGGTAAAACAAAATTATTATCGGAATATAAAACAGATTTGAAAGAAATATCATAGGTTTTTGAGATAACAGACAGCCATTCACGGGAGTTAAAAAGATTTGTGCATTTTATGCATTTAAGTGGCACTTCTTTATGATCAACTATTTTCAATATTTTTGTTTTTTATATTTGAAGCAAAGATGCAAAACTTTCTTAAGTTATGAATAAAACCAAGGCTTTTATATTTTTATTTTTTATTTTTCAGGTGTTTAGCGGCTATTCCCAGG
>WGCT01000115.1 GCA_015493625.1 Draconibacterium sp.
GTTTCTTCTGTTTTTCGACGAAACTGGGGAAAAGCTGAAGTTCTATTTTATAATCGCTTTTCTTGCTCTTGTTGTTCACCAGCTAAAAGCAAATGTTTTATTCGAATCGTTTGCAAAACTAAACTTACTGGCTGCCAACCCAATTTTAATGTTTACAACTCTTTTTGTTGCTATCTATTTTTTGCAGAAAAAACATCTTAAAGTTGCCGGGTTTTTAAAAGAGCAGTTAAAGCTTACCAACCAAAGCATAACCCGTATTTTTCAGGATTCTGGGGTGTCGATTGTTAAGTTAAAAGCAGAGCACGACGATGCCGGAAACATAATGCAACTTACCATTGAAAAGGCAAACCATGCATTTCAGGCTAATTTCAATATTAATTTATATGAAATTCAAAACCAAAAAGCCGAGTATGTTTTTAATCTCATTTTTAAAAATCAGTTCGATGTAAACGAGCTTGTTTTGTTTAAACGAAAAAGAACAAAAGAGTTTCATTCGAAAGATATGGAGAAATGGTTTAAAGTTCATTTACTAAAGCCCGAATTCAATAAATATTTTTTAATTTTTGAAGACATTACAAAAACCAAAACCAAACTGGCAAAACTCGAAGAGAGCCGGCAACGCTATAAAGTTTTGCTCGAAGCAATTCCCGATATCTTTTTTGTTATCGACAAGGACGGTACCTACGAAGATTTTGTTGTTAAAGAGAGCCACCTTTTTAAAATTGAGGACACAAATATTATAGGAAGCACCATTTACGATGTTGGGTTTCCTGAAAATATGGCAAACAAAATATACAGCTGTATCCACTCCTCCATTCGTAACAATTCAATTGAAAGTATCGAGTACTCGTTAAATACACCCAATGGCACCTTTTTATACGAAATGCGGCTGGCAAAACTAAATTCGCACTCGGTAATTTCGGTGGCACGCGACATAACTAAACGCAAAACAGCTGAATTTAAACTCGAAAAAGCACTTGCTCGAGCCGAAGAATCGGACAAATTAAAGTCGGCCTTTTTAGCCAACCTCTCGCACGAGATAAGAACCCCAATGAATGTTATTACCAATTTCTCGCGACTGCTGGCCGAAGCCGAGTTAACGCAAAAAGACAGGATGGAGATTACCGATGCAATTTCGCAAAATGGGAAGCAGTTGCTAAATATGATTGACAACACAATTCATCTGTCGAAAATTGAGACCAAAACGGTGGATATTAAAACAAGATTTTGCAACATAAATATGCTGCTTCGCGAAATTTATAACAACTATTTTGTTTTAATTCCCGATTCGAAAAACATAAAATTAAATCTGAAACTGGACGTGCCCAATCAGGAATTCGGCTTTGTTACCGACCCCGTTTTATTAAAAGAAGTATTAAACATTCTGGTTGATAATGCGGTAAAATATACCATGCATGGCAATATATCCATCGACTACGAAATGATTGGCAACAAGCAGGTAAAATTTGTTATTTCCGACACGGGAATTGGAATTCCAAGAGAGGAATTTAAAAATGTTTATAACCGGTTTTACAGGTTAGAGAACAGAGTAAACGAAGTTACTTCGGGCTCGGGAATAGGGCTTTCAATAGCTCAGCATTATGTACAACTTTTAGGTGGCGAACTCGAATTTGAATCGACTCCCGATGTGGGGACAAAATTCTACTTCTCGTTACCATTTAAAGAGGGAAAAGGCTTTTTAACATTGGTTAGTTAAACCTGTATGTAACCATCTCATCTTCATAATTCCGCCAATACTTTCTTCACAACATACCTCAATTCTATCCAGCTTTGTAAAAGGGTATGATTTTTTATTTATAGACAAAGCTCAGAAAATTCCACACATTAAAAACAGCCTGAAATTAATAGTTGACACAGTTTCAGGCATTAGTTTTAGAATCATTGGTGTCCGTTTAAAATATGAGATTGCTTCGCTAGGCTAGCAATGACGCCAGTTTTATATTGATTGTGCGTGTTTGGGCTTGCTTTGCGAAAGAAGTTATTCTTAGTGTTCCTTAATATGGTAAATATCTGAAATTAACGTCATTGCGATGACGAGGAACGAGGAAGAAGCAATCTCAATAATTATCCCA
>WGCT01000116.1 GCA_015493625.1 Draconibacterium sp.
CTGAAGAATAGTGTGTTGTTGGGTGTGTCCTTATGTTTTATTGGTCACAATGAGAGTTAAAACTATGCACTTTAGTGCATTTTGCTTTAGCTTCTAAAAATATAGAGAGTGAATGTCGAATGATGATTAACGATTTGAGATTTTGAAGAAAGATGGAATCTCTACGATAGTAACAATTTTAATTCTATGGCGGATTAAATCTGAAATCAATATTCTGCCACAGGCATGCCTTCGTGGTTAATCATCATTCTGAAATCAATTTTTCTCTTTAGAACAAGTTGTCGTTTGTGGGCAGTGAATACAAAATGTATACAGGTTAATCTAATCAATCTTTATATTTAGAATAAAGTTAATGAGGTTTGATTCAACTTGTTAGCAAAGTTGACTCCTAAGCTTTAAAACCAAAGAATAAGGTTTGTATCATTTCTTCACAATAATTTCTCGCTTTATTCCCCACAAGAATTTAAATTAATCTATCGCTACTCCACAACTTTTTGAACTGAGCCGCTATTTGGTTTGAGTATATTGGGTTTAAGTAGTATTTATACCGGTGTGTTGTAATTTTTATTTCCCCTTTCTCCAACGCGAAGAAGGGGTTCTCTCGGGAAATATTCCCTGATTAACCGATTTTACATCTTCAATAGAATAGAACGCTTTGGGGTTGGTAGTTTTAACGATGTCTTCAACTTTCGAAATCTCTTTTCGGTTAATAATGCTGTAGATAATATTTACCGTTTCGTTACTTCCTTGTGCTTCGTGGTAAGTAATTCCGTATCCGGCATCGGTAAGGTTTTTAATGAGCTTTCCTGTTTTTTTACGGGCAATAATCTGAATTTTTACAATTCCAACGGCAAGTTTTTCTTCCAATAGCAGCCCAATGTAATTTCCTGTGGCAAACCCTGCTGCATACGTTATGTAGCACAGCCAGTTGTCGAGGTTTTGAAAAATTTTCGAGATAGCAATTAACCAGATAAGTACTTCGAAAAAGCCTAAAAATGGTGCCCAGAGTTTTTGTCCTTTCGAAACCATTACAATACGAAGAGTACCAATGGTAACGTCGAAAATACGCGAGATAAAAATAAGTCCCGGTAAAATAAGATAAGTGAACAGTGTGCTGTCGTAAAAAGTGTTTAGTAAAACCATCTCTTTTTTTTGTGAAAGTAAAAAAAAATCTGATTTTACGAACTTCAGTTAAAATTCAGAGGTAAAATGAAAACGGATATCTTTAAATTCGTCTTGTGCCATTTGCAAAATAAATTGCGAGTCGGCCATAAATACATCGCGCCCGAGTTTGTCTTTTGCCATTCGTTGGTGTTTTCGTTTTTTAAATTCAACTAAAACTTCCGGGTTGTCCGATTCAATCCAGCACGCTTTGTGCATTTGCAGCGTTTCGAAACGGCACTTTGCATTGTACTCGTGTTCAAGTCGGTACTGAATTACTTCGAATTGCAGTTGTCCCACGGTTCCAATTATTTTCCGGCCGTTAAAAGCGCTTGTAAAAAGCTGTGCTACACCTTCGTCCATCAATTGGTCGACTCCTTTTGCCAACTGTTTCGATTTCATTGGGTCGGCATTTTCGATGTAACGGAACATTTCGGGAGAGAAACTTGGCAGCCCTTTAAAATGAACGGTTTCGCCGTCGGTCAATGTGTCGCCAATAATAAAATTGCCCGTGTCGGGAACACCGATAATATCTCCGGGGTAGGCAAATTCAACAATCTCTTTTTGCGATGCCATAAATGCGGTCGGGCTCGAAATTCGGAACGTTTTATTCAGCCTGATGTTTTTATACATTTTGTTACGCTCGAATTTGCCTGAACAAATTTTTACAAAGGCAATCCGGCTGCGGTGGTTGGGGTCGATGTTGGCATGTATTTTAAAAATAAAACCGGTAAATTTCTCCTCTTCGGGTTTTATTACGCGTTCTTCGGTAAAGCTGGGGCGTGGAGTAGGCGCAATCTTTACAAAAGCATCGAGCAACTCCTGAACGCCGAAATTGTACAGTGCACTACCAAAAAATACGGGTGCCAGATTGCCTGCTAAATACTGTTCGTTTTCGTATTCCGGATAAACACCTTCAACCAATTCCAGCTCTTCGCGTAATATTTCGGCATCGTCGCCAATGTAATCTTCCAGTTCGGGGCTCGAAATATCTTCGAATTTAATACGCTCTTCAATTCCCTGAATATCGGGAGTAAACAGTTTTAAACTTTTATTGAAAATGTTATAAACGCCCTTAAAATCGGGGCCATTATTTATTGGCCAGCTAAGGGGGCGAACTTTAATTTTTAGCTGTTCTTCAATTTCGTCCATCAACGAAAACGGATCTTGTGCCGGGCGGTCCATTTTGTTAACAAAAACAATAACCGGAGTTTTTCGCATCCGGCAAACATTCATCAGTTTTTCGGTTTGCGGCTCAACTCCTTTTGCTGCGTCAATTACAATAATTACACTGTCAACAGCAGTTAATGTTCTGAATGTGTCTTCCTGGAAATCCTGATGGCCGGGTGTGTCGAGAATGTTAATTTTGTATCCTTCATATTCGAATCCCATTACCGATGTTGCTACTGAAATACCACGTTGCCGTTCAATTTCCATAAAATCGGAGGTAGCACCTTTTTTAATTTTATTGCTTTTAACTGCGCCTGCCACGCGAATTGCTCCTCCAAAAAGTAGCAGTTTTTCGGTTAGTGTAGTTTTTCCCGCGTCGGGATGACTTACAATCCCAAAGGTACGGCGACGGTTTATCTCTTCCAGAAATGTCATTCTTAATTTGTATTTATTGAGGGCGCAAAAGTACTGAAATAAGTTTAATACCAAATGTGTAGAATTCTACTATTACCAATTCTTTTTATTTTTGGTGGTTAATTTATTCTTCCACAGGTATTGTTTAAATTATTTTTTAGTTTTGACGTTTAATTTTACAAAACCAAAAATCTAAATTCTATTCAAAATGAAGAAAAATTACTTGATTGTTGTATTAATACTGATTACTTTTTTTGTTATTTCATTTCTAACTAATATTCTTGGAGCATTAAACCCAAATGTGTCGGTTAGTTATTCGTTAAACGAAACAATGGCGAGTTTTTTACCTTTTGCATTTTTTATTGCTTATGGAGTAATGTCGGTGCCATCGGGGTTTTTATTTGAAAAGTGGGGCGAAAAACGAATGATGATTTTGGCATTTGCATTTGCTTTTGGTGGTGCACTGGGATTTGCACTTTTCCCCACGTTTAACATTTTTCTTATTTCACTTTTTACAATTGGTACCGGAATGGCTATACTGCAAGTGGTAATTAATCCTTTGTTGCGTGTTGCCGGCGGAGAGGAACATTTTGCTTTTAACTCGGTGCTTGCACAGTTAACTTTTGGATTGGCCTCGTTTATCAGCCCGCAAATGTATTCCTATTTTGTTACAAATATCGACAAGGGAAATACCGGGAAACCGTTAATTGGGATGATGACAAATTTAGTTGAGAACTCATTTTCGTGGGTTTCGGTGTATTGGGTTTTTGCCTTTTTAAGTGTAATAATGATTCTTGTGATTTTGTTTGTTAAATTCCCGGAAGTTGAGCTGGCGGAAGACGAAAAAGTGGGATCGAAGGAGAGTTATCTCGAACTTTTTTCAAATAAATATGTCATCCTTTTTTTCCTTGGTATTTTTGCCTACGTAGGAACCGAACAGGGAATTTCGTACTGGATGTCGAAATTCTTGAGTAACTACCACGGGTTTAATCCCGAAACTGTTGGAGCAAATGCTGTGGCCTATTTTTGGGGGTTAATGACCATTGGCGGTGTGCTCGGATTAATTCTTTTAAAACTTTTCGATAGCAAAATTGTTCTTCGGTGGTTTACTATTTTTGCCATTGCAAGTGTGGCTGCCGGGTTGTTTGGCAGTGCCGGAATTGCTTTGTGGGCATTTCCTGTTTCCGGATTCTTTTTAGCTGTAATGTTCCCGATAATTATGTCGCTCGGACTTAACTCGGTTAAAAAGCATCACGGTTCGTTTGCAGGTATTTTAATGACCGGAATTGCCGGGGGAGCCATAGTACAGGTTTTAATTGGCGGACTAAGCGATCTTACTTCTCTAAAAACCGGAATGATGTTTATTTTTGTTACACTCGGTTATATTTTAAGTATCAGCTTTTGGGCAAAACCACTCGTTCAGAATAAAACCATTTTCGATAAAAAAGAGTAGTTACTAATTTCGTAAATGAAAAATTAAACCCATTTACTGTTGAAATTAGTTGTAGGTCTGTCTCTTATACACATC
>WGCT01000117.1 GCA_015493625.1 Draconibacterium sp.
GGGGATAAACCTTGTATTATCGACTTTTATGCCGACTGGTGTGGCCCGTGTAAACGAGTAGCTCCAATTTTAGAAGATCTTGCAAAAGAGTACGACGGAAAAATTATAGTTTATAAAATAAATACCGAGAAAGAGCGCGAGCTGGCATCGGCATTTGGTATCAGGAGCATTCCGTCGTTGTTATTTGTGCCGGTAAAAGGACAGCCGCAAATGGCGCAGGGAGCTTTGCCCAAAGAGCAGTTTGTTAAAGTTATAAACGAATTTTTGCTGAAAGAGCAGAAGTAATTTTATAGAACAGCAAACCCCCTGAACCGAGCTGTTTTAACGAGCAAGGAGATTTTATGCAAAATCTCCTTGCTTTTTGTTATTGTGTAATATAAAATACAAATGCAACCAACACTGTTTCTGGCTCAACGGGTTTCAATCTTAATAAATTACAAATTGGTTGAAAAAGAAACATATAATTTGCTAATCTTTTAAAAATAACTACTTTTGCAGTCCAAAAAATAATCCGTTCAGGCAAAAGAAGAGGAAAAAACGTTGTTTCCCGCCTGCCGGTGTAAACTTAAAAATTGAAATTATGTACGCGATTGTAGAGATTGCCGGACAGCAATTCAAAGTAGAAAAAGAGAAAAAACTTTTTGTACACCGATTAGATGCTGAACAAGGCGATTCGTTAGATTTTGAGAAAGTTTTACTGGTTGACAACGATGGCAAAGTAGCTGTTGGAACACCAACTGTAAAAGGTGCAAAAGTAACAGCCAAAGTGCTGGAACATGTAAAAGGTGATAAAGTAATTGTTTTCAAAAAGAAAAGAAGAAAAGGTTACAAAAAGAAAAACGGTCACCGTCAGCTGTTCACTCAAATTCAAGTAGAAAACATTGTTGGATAATTAAAAACATTTACCATGGCTCATAAGAAAGGTGTAGGTAGTTCGAAAAACGGACGCGAATCGGAAAGTAAACGACTGGGTGTAAAAATCTACGGTGGTCAGTTTGCAAAAGCTGGTAATATTTTAATTCGCCAGCGAGGAACAAAACATTATCCGGGAGAAAATGTAGGAATGGGTAAAGATCATACTCTTTTTGCATTAATCGACGGAACTGTTGTATTTAAAAAGAAGAGAAAAAATCGTTCATACGTATCGGTTGCTCCTGTTGTTGATGTGGCAGTTGCAGAAGCTCCTGCTAAAAAAGCTGCTAAAAAAACAGTTGCTCCGAAAGTTGAAGAGGTAAAAGCTGAAGTTAAAAAAGAGGCACCAAAAGCTGCTCCTAAAAAAACAGAAGCAAAAGGCGACGATTTGAAAAAACTGGAAGGTGTAGGACCAAAACTGGCTGAAATTTTAAACGAAGCCGGAATTACAACTTATGCTGAGTTGGCCGGTAGTTCAATAGAAAAAATAAAAGAAATTTTGGAAGCTGCAGGAAGTCGATATGCTTCTAAAGACCCGGCTCCATGGATTGAACAAGCCAAATCTATGGCTTAATATCGAAAAGTATTTTTAGGATTTTATTCCTTTAAAAAATAGAAAAACTCTTGTTGGAAACAGCAGGAGTTTTTTTATGAGCTTTAATCTCTTTTATCTGGGGTGAACAAATAGTATATTTCTGCTGTTGGGATTATTGTAAACTTTAAAAAATAATAGTATGAAAAAGTATTTTCTATTATTTGGTTTAGTTATTTTTGGATTAGCGAGTGCAAATGCACAAGTTGAACTTAAAGCTTTAATTGGTACAAATTTCTCCAAACTTAGTGGATCTCACGATGGCAAAACATTCTCGGGACGAGCAGGTTACCAATTTGGAGGTGGATTATTAATTGGCGATAAATTTTATGTCGAGCCGGGAATTCAGTTTGGAAGAAGCTCCAGAACAATTACGGAGAGTTCAACCAGTATCGATTTCGACCAGAACTTTGTAAAAATTCCTGTGTATGCAGGATACCATCTTTTGGGGGCTGAAAGCGATGTATTTGCCTTGCGGGTTTTTGCCGGTCCGGCTGTTTCAATTCAGGGTAAGGTTACAAAAGGCAGCGAGCAAATAGGGAAAGACGACATTAAAAAAGCAATTTGGGCTGTCGATGGAGGAATTGGGTTAGATATTCTTTTCCTCTTTATTGAAGCAAACTACGAACACTCGTTTTCCAACCATTTTGTAAATGGCGAGTCAGACTCAAAACACTCTGCTTTTATTATTAACGCAGGTGTTCACTTCGATTTTTAATCGCTCTTTTATCTGAAAAATATAGATTAAAATCACTTTATCGGTTATCGATAAAGTGATTTTTTTTGCCGCTAATTTTAAACAGTGTTAAGTTCGTTTGTTATTGCGAAAAAAATCCCAACTCGCATAAATCAATAAAATTCATTTATTAGCTTTGCGCTTTCATATTAAAATTAAACAAAATGCTTAATCTGAGATTTATTCAAGACAACCCGGAACTGGTTATCGA
>WGCT01000118.1 GCA_015493625.1 Draconibacterium sp.
GTAATAATAAGGGCTAAAATCCAATAGAATGTAACTTTCATTATTTGATGATTATTTTTTAATACAATACTACAAAGGATTGTTTGCAAAAAGTTTCAAACAAAAGCTTCATATAATATAATTCTTTCGTTCAAACCACTTTGCCAAACAAATCGTAATCTTCGGCACCAGTTATTTTAACTGTCACAAAGTCGCCTTGTTTTAATTTTTTTTCGGAAATAATTAACACCTCTCCGTCTACTTCCGGCGAATCGAATTCGGTTCGGCCAACATAATAGTCGCCTTCCTTTTTATCGATAATAACCTTATAAATTTGCCCTATTTTTTGTTGATTTAACAAGGAAGAAACAGATTGTTGAATCTCCATTATTTCATCGGCACGCCGCTGTTTTACCGCATCACTCAGGCTGTCGTCATATCGTTCGCCGGCCAGAGTTCCTTCTTCGTGCGAGTAGGTAAAAACGCCCAAGCGCTCAAATTTATTCTCTTCAATAAACTGTTTCAGTTCTGCAACATCGGTTTCTGTTTCGCCGGGAAAACCAATCAACATTGTTGTTCGTAATACAACGCCGGGAACTTGCTCTTTTATGGTTTTTAGTAATGCTTCGGTTGCTTCGCGTGTAACATTTCGTTTCATTTGTTTTAACACCTGATTTGTAATATGTTGCAATGGCAAATCGAGGTATTTACACACTTTTTTATTTTCGCGCATAACCGGTAAAATCTCCATTGGAAATTTTGTGGGATATAAATAGTGCAACCGAATCCACTCAATTCCATCTATCTCCGATATTTGATTAATAAGTTCTGCCAACCGGTTTTCGCCATATAAATCAATTCCATAGTACGATAAGTCTTGAGCGATTAAAAGAATCTCTTTCACTCCTTTTTTTGCCAGATAACGGCTCTCTTTTACCAGACTTTCAATGGTTCGCGATTTATGTTCTCCGGTCATTTTAGGAATGGCGCAAAAAGCACAATGACGGTTACAGCCCTCCGAAATTTTCAGATAAGCATAATGAGAGGGTGTGGTAATTTTACGGTAGTAAATATATTCCGGGTCGTATGTAACTTTAAGTTCGTCGACCATTGCTTTTAAATCGAATTTACCGAAAAACCGATCCACTTCGGGCAGCTCGTCTTTTAATTCACCGGCATATCTTTCCGAGAGGCAACCCATTACATAAAGCTTCTCGATATCGCCGCGTTTTTTGGCTTCCACATAATCGAGAATCATTTCAACCGACTCCTGTTTTGCATCGTGAATAAAACCGCAGGTATTTATAAAAACGGCATCGAATCCGGGTTCGTCCGAATCGTGCACCACTTCAAACTTTCCCCGTTCTAACTGACTAAGCAAAACCTCCGAGTCGACAAGGTTTTTCGAACAGCCCATAGTTATAACATTAATTCTTTTCTTCATACTTTAATTTGCTGTTTTGCTAATCGCAGCAAGATGCCTGCTTTTTATGCATTAAAACTATCCTTTCAACACTACTCTCATTCAAATCAATACAGAAGATTGTCAATAACAATTTTAAAATACACGTTGGGGAATATAGTTATTTATTTGATATTAAAACCAGAATCCAAGACTTAAAAAGCCGGTTAACGATTTATCGATATTCGAACTCATTAACGAGAACTCGATTGGACCAACAAAACTGTTATAGCTTAATTTTGCACCATATCCTACCAACAACTGCATTGTATCGAAATCGATAACCGATTCGTTAACGCCAACATCGAATAGTGCAGTTGCATATAATTTCGGTAAAAATTCATACTGAAAGTTTGTTGATACCATTCCTGCATACAATCCCAATCGTTCAACAAATTTCAATCCTGCAAACGGAACAAAACCTTCAACATAATTTACGTTATTCTGTCCACCAAAACCAAAAAGATGCTGAACCGACGGAATACGAGTTTCAACATCACTACTGCTACTTGAATTTGTAAAAGTATATCCAAGAAAAAGGCGCGGTTGGTAAACTAATTTATTGGCAATTTTTACATTGTAATTATACTTAAGGTACAAAATAGAGCCATTAGCCAATATATCGCTCCATTGATTAGAGAACGGGAAAACATACTTAAATTTAAGTTCTACATAATGGCCGGTTTCGGTGAAATTTATCTTATCTCTTGAATCGTGATTGTATGAAAAATAGAGGTTTCCATAGCTTGCAAATTTGTAGTAATCCTCTAAATCGGGGGCAGTAACAACATCTTGTTTAAATCGAAACAGCTCGTATTGAAACCCAACTTTAAAGAGGTAATTATTTTTAATGGTCATGGGCATAAAGGCTCCGGCACTAAAATTTTCAAATTTCCAGTAATTAATTTTGTGTCCGTTTTCGTATTCAGAAAATCCAAAGGAATAGAAATCAGATTCCATTCCGAAACCGGGTTTAAACCCATTATTAATAATAAACATTGTTTTTAGACGCGGATTCGAGCTTAAAACAATATCTGTAAAAAACTTCGCTCTCCCGCCTTTAATATTTCTAAAAGCCAAATTAAGAAGAATGCTTCCTTGATAATTGTTATCGTAATGAATTCCGGCACCTAAACTTCCTTTATTTGTACTGCCGGCAATTATTTTCATATCGAGTCCTTTGTCGCCGGCATTTTCAAATTCATAATGCAAATCGTTAAAATTTTTTGTACCGTTGAGCAAATGCATCCGTTCATTCAATTTAGCAAATGTTATTTCATGGTTCGGAATATCGTCAAAAAAACCTTCGTACCTGTTTTTATAGGTAGGATTTGCCCATGTAATAGTATTTATTTTAACAGTTTCAGGAGCTTTTATAT
>WGCT01000119.1 GCA_015493625.1 Draconibacterium sp.
AAAAAAAAAATCAATTTTCTATTGTAATTATCTTAAATGTTATATTGTTTTCTGTTTCAGTCTTTTAAAAAAATATTTTTTTTAATATTTGTTAAACAGCTAATAATCAGCGTCTTATAATTAATGAATTGATTGTCAACCGCATAACTGGTACGTACTGGTTGGGCATATTGTTGATAAGTCGATTTTATTGTAAAAATGTTCGAATTTAGTGCAACGATTTCAGTGCTTTTTCAAGTTTTATTAACCGTCCGTTTTTAAATGCAACAATGGTCGAATTGGGGAATCTACTTTTAACCGATTCCTGAATTTTCTGAATTTCAGAATAGGAAGAACTCGACCCCAACAAATAGGAATATGCACCACTGGCCATAAACTCTTCTACCCCATCAATTCCTTCAAAATATTTCGAATTTTTTGGAATTTGATTTTCCGTAGAAACAAGGTGGACTTTAAATATTATATTCTTTGAGTTTCCCTGCGTATTTGCATTTATGTAGTACTCTTTTCCAAAATCTAAGGCCGAAAAATGCAGATAACGTTTCGGATTGGCTTGAATATCGTTAATTAAAAAGCTGAGATTATCGGACAAATCGGTTATCGACCGGTACAATTTATCGTCGTTCAAAAGCAAGCCCGCCGTACTTTCTTCGCTGTTTAGTTTTTCGAGTATTGTAACTATTTGCTCCGATGCCCCCGAAATATTTTCTAAAACAGGGGTAATTGAAATATTTGCCAGAGTATCGCTAAAGCTTGAAAGGTTTTTAATAGTTGTTTCCAGCTCTTTTGTATTGTTGTTAAAGGTGGTTGTAATTTCGTCGATATTTGTAATAATATGCTTGATTCCATCTTTTTCTGAAGCTACAATGTTTTGGAGGTCGGCAGTTGTTTTTTCAATGTTTTCAATAGTTTGGTTAACGTTTGCAAAACTCTCCGACAAGTTTTTGCGTGCATCTTCGTTAAAAATTACAGTAAGCACCGTAATTGCCGAGTCGATGGTACTAAGAAGCTGTTCTGCTTTGTTTTTTAAAGGAAGAACCTGCATACTCACCTGCTCTTTCAAATCGTCTTCAACCGAACCGGGAATGGTGTCGTAAGTATTATAGATCTCGCTCTCCTTACTAATGTTAAGTTTTATCGAGCGCGTTCCCATTATGTCGCTGCTAACAATCTGAGCTACCGAGTTTACCGGTATTTTAAAATCGCCGTTTACCGTAAACGCAACCACCAGCCTGCCACTATGGTCGGGAGTAAACGTAATGCTTTTAACCAACCCGATTTGGTATCCGTTAACCGTTACCTTACTTGCTTCAACAAGTCCGTCAACGCGGTCGTAAATAACAATATAAGTGTTGCTCTGTTTAAACAAGTCGTGCCCTTTTAGGTAACTCATGCCCCAAATAAATATGGTTACCGAAATCACGATTAATATGCCCAGTTTTGTATATTTTGAAACTTTCATTGGTATCTGATATTTGTTCTCAATAGCGATGTAAAATTAGGGATTTCAAATGTTAATAACTACATTTTCGACAATGCTTTTTTTACAGAGATTGTTTTACCGTTCTCAAAAGCCACTACAAAAGCATTTTCAAATTTATTTTGAATTCGAATTCTCTCCTCGTCTGCTTCCTCAAACGAGTTGAATCTCCCTGAATAGTACCGGTTTATATTTGCCGATTCAATTCTGAATATATTTTTTTCTCCTTTAAAATTTTCAGGTGATGTTTCAATTTTTCTTCTTAAAGCCATTATTTGAACTGAAAAAAAGATATTGCTTAAAGCCTGATTCTTAATAACAGTTTGCTTTTTCTGTTTTGGTGCGAGTTGTGCTGCCGGTTTATTTTGGGTCCGATTAGGAGCTCTCTTCGCTGTAATTAAATTGAAACTGCTTTTGGCCTCTATCTTTTTTTTATAAACAGCAAATGCTTTAAAAATTGCCAAAGCAAGTTTATCCTTACCCGAATCACTCAACAAAAAATTCCTCTCGGCTGTATTACTTAAAAAACCTGTTTCAATTAGCACACTGGGCATTGTTGTTCGGCGAAGGACAAGAAATCCGGCCTGTTTAACACTGCGGTCAGCACGATTTGCCTGCTCTTTAAACTCTTTTTGAATGGCCGATGCAAACAGCACACTTTGCTCGAGGTATTCATCCTGAACCAGCTCGAACATAATGTATGATTCAGGCGAATTGGGATCGAATCCTTCGTATGTTTTGTTGTAATCGTCTTCGAGTAAAATTACAGAGTTCTCTTTTTGGGCAACTTTCAGGTTTTCTTTGCTTCGGTGTTGCCCCAATACAAAAGTTTCAGTTCCATGTACCGATTTTTGATCAACAGCATTCACATGAATAGAAATAAAAAGGTCGGCCTTATTCTTATTGGCAATGTTGGCACGTTGGTGGAGCGGAATAAAAACATCTTTTTTGCGGGTATATACAATAGTAATATTGGGGTAATTGGTTTTAATAATTTCTCCAAGTTTTAATGCAATATCGAGTACAATATCCTTTTCTTTTGCTTTTCCCATCGACGCTCCCCAATCTTTTCCCCCATGTCCGGGGTCGATTACAACTACCAAAATGTGCGACTCGTCTTTCCCCACAAATGAATTACTGCCCTTAGAAACAGTTGAGAAACAAAGGGTAATAATAAAAACGAAAATAGTATTGAAAAGCAAGTTGTTCATAATGTTTTATGATTGCTGAACAAAAATAGAAATATTAAAATTATTTTGCGTTTATTATCACAATAGTATAGTGCTTATTTTTATTTTTGTCGAGCCAAATAACAAGAAATAACGCAGAAAGCATTTTGTATAAAATAGTAATAACATATTTGTTTGCCTTTATTCCACTTTTTTTACTTGGTCAGGAACCCGGAAAAATCTCTGTAGAACACGACATTCTTCCGCCCCCCGCATTGGCAACCGGTTTTATTGCAGGCGATACGATTATTCAGCCCGACTCGATACAGCTCGACTCGATACAGATAGATACAACAGCAATAGATTCGGCGGCAAAACCCGTTATAGAAGACCCTATTGTTTACAATGCCGAAGATTCGATAATTATATCGTTCGACGGGCAAAAAGTTTATATGTATAACAAGGCAAGCGTCACCTATCAAAATATTGAATTAACGGCGTACTATATTGAATTGAATTTGCAAACCAAAGAAATTTATGCCGAAGGGATATTAGATTCTACCGAAACTCTGGTGCAGAAACCTGTTTTTAAACAGGGATCGGAGGAGTACGAATCGGAAACGATGCACTATAATTTCGATACGGGAAAGGCATTTATTACCAAAGTTGTATCGGAACAGGGCGAAGGAAGATTGTTGAGCGAGAAGACAAAAAAAATTAGTAAAAATGTATTTATTACTAAGAATGCAAAATATACAACATGCGATGCCGACCACCCGCATTACTATTTACACCTATCGAAAGCAAAAGTAATTGAAGGAAATAAAATTATTACAGGGCCTGCCTATATGGTTATCGAAGATTTTCCCATCTATTTTCCGTTTTTACCCTTTGGATACTTCCCTAATTCTCCCACCTATTCGTCGGGAATTTTAGTGCCTACTTATGGAGAGGAACAGAACAGAGGATTCTTTTTACGCGATGGCGGGTACTACTGGGCAGCCAGCGAATATGTCGATTTGGCAATTCGTGGCGACATTTATTCGAAAGGGTCGTGGGGAGTAAAACTACATACAAATTACCGAAAACGTTACAAATTTAGTGGTGGATTCGATTTTAAATATGCGATGAATGTTTATGGCGATAAAGGGTTAGTAAATTATACACGTTCGCCACAGTTTCAAATTATGTGGTCGCACAGTCAAGATCCAAAATCGAATCCGAACCGTACCTTTTCGGCAAGTGTAAACTTCTCTACCAGTGGCTACGATAAGCATAACTCTTATTCGGCCAATAACTATTTGCGAACACAAAAATCGTCGAGTATCTCCTACACCCGTCGTTTCGAGAATACTCCTTTTAATTTGTCGGTTAACTTGCGACACTCGCAAAACTCAACCGACACAACCATTTCGTTGTCGCTTCCCGAAATGACTTTTAGTATGGCAAAAATATATCCTTTCCGAAGAAAAAAGCGAACAGGCAAGCTGAGGTTTTACGAAAAATTTGGCTTTAACTATACGGGAAATATGAAAAACAGCATTACAGCAAAAGAGTACGAATTGATGAAAAAGTCGTTCCCGCAGGATTGGAAAAATGGTATTAAGCACAACTTACCTATTTCGTTCCCAAGTTTTAACTTACTAAAATATGTAAACTTTAGTCCGGGTATTGGATACAACGAGAAGTGGTATTTTAATAAGAAAAATTACACTTACAGCCCGACCGAGGTTGTTGGCCCGAATGGAAGAATGGGACACGTTAAAATTGATACCATTAACGGGTTTAACCGGGTTTACGACTATTCGTTTAGTTTAAGTTCGTCGACAAATATTTACGGTATGTATATTCCGCGGAATCCAAATTCGAAAATTAAAGGAATCAGGCATAAATTTACACCTTCGGCGAGTTTTAGTTACCGCCCCGATTTTGGTGCTGCACACTATGGTTATTGGCAACCGGTTCAGGTAGACACAACCGGCAGAATTGAATATTTCGATGTTAATGCAGGAGGAATTTATGGCGGGTCACCCGGAATGGGGGCATCGGGAGCCATTAGCGTTTCGTTAAGTAACAACCTCGAAATGAAAGTAATTGACACAAAAGACACAACAAGCACCGACGACAAAGCAAAGTATAAAAAAGTAAAACTAATTGATAATTTAAGCGTTGCATCGTCGTACAATTTAATTGCCGATTCGTTAAATCTTTCACCAATTAGTTTGCGTGCACGTACAACTATAAAAGGTGTGAGTATAAATATGGGAGCAATTTTAGACCCCTACGAGGTAAATGAAAACTACCGGCGAATTCATAAATATGTATGGAACGAACGAAACGGCATTCAGAAATTAGGGCGTTTAACACGGGCAAATCTTTCGTTTGGAATGAAGTTTAAATCGAAAAAAGGAGAGAAAGAGGCCGAGGATAAAAAGAAAAAAATTGAGGAGGACAAAGTTTTACCGGGCTCTTACGACGACTATGTTGATTTTAGTGTTCCGTGGGACTTTGGCTTCGATTATAGCTTTGGTTATTCAGGAGCTACACGGTCGGCCCCACACGGCAGGTTTACCCAAACAATTGGAGTACGGGGAAGCATAAGTTTAACCGAAAAATGGCGAATTAGCATGAATACCAACTTCGATATTATGGCGCATGAGTTTTCGTTTACTACTGTAAATGTAAACCGCGACCTGCACTGCTGGTCGATGGCATTTAATTTTGTACCGTTTGGGTATATGAAAAGTTATAGCTTTACGATTAGCGCAAAATCGTCGATGTTAAAAGATTTAAGATTACAGAAACAACAAAGTCATTACGATAATTTCTAAATTTTTACGGAATAAAAACATGATTATGAAAAAAATTATTTCTACATCCCGGGCACCTCAGGCAATTGGTCCGTACAGTCAGGCCGTTGAGACAAACGATACTCTTTATATTTCAGGACAGATTCCGCTCGATGCAGAAAGCATGGAAGTGGTTGAAGGTGGAATTAAAGAGCAAACTGTACAGGTAATGAAAAATATTGGAGCTATTTTAGAAGCTGCCGGTTACAGTTACTCCGATGTAGTAAAATCGACCTGTCTGCTATCGGATATGGAAAATTTTAAAGCAATGAACGAAGTTTATGCACAGTTTTACACGAAAAATGAACCTGCCCGGGCCGCATTTGCCGTTAAAGAATTACCACTTAATGTTTTGGTTGAAATAGAGACCATTGCCGCAAAATAAATGGCTGTTATAAATTGGCATTTGCACACACCAATTAAAAAATGATATGCCCAAACCATTTAGCTTTTCGAAATCCTAAATAGATTGCAAAGAAATGCGAGTGCCTGCGTGAGGGATTGCAGTGGTTACCCCGCAGAACACACCGCTTTTGGGCGGTGTGGGCGAGGAGTATGAACGGAAAGCCCGACCCCCTTTTTTTCGAGGGGGGCACGCCCAAATCTCTGTTTATACATTTTTATTCACAGGTTGAAATAGTGCCTTCTTTAAATCTGTAAAACTTTTTTTGATAAACGTTTAACAATCAAGTTTAAACTTCTATTTTTGCAACACTTAAAAAGAAAGAAAAATTTAAAGCATGTTTGATAATTTAAGCGAAAGGCTGGACAGGTCGTTTAAGCTGCTGAAAGGGCAGGGAAAAATTACGGAAATAAACGTTGCTGAGACGTTAAAAGATATTCGGCGTGCGCTGCTCGATGCGGATGTTAACTTTAAAATTGCAAAGAAATTTACCGACGAAGTAAAGATTAAAGCACTGGGACAAAATGTTTTAACATCGGTTAAGCCGGGGCAGTTGATGGTAAAAATTGTGAAAGATGAACTTGCACAATTAATGGGCGGCACGTTTACCGATATTAAACTTGAAGGGAAACCGGCAGTGATTCTGATGTCGGGGTTACAAGGGTCGGGAAAGACAACATTCTCGGGGAAGCTGGCAAATTTGCTAAAAACGAAAAAGGGGAAAAATCCGCTTTTGGTTGCCGGCGATGTTTACCGTCCTGCGGCAATCGACCAGTTAAAGGTTTTGGGCGAACAAATTGGGGTTCCGGTTTATACTGAAGAGGGAAATATGGACCCGGTAAAAATTGCAAAAGCTGCAATTAAAGAGGCCAAAACAAAAGGGTACGATGTTGTAATTGTCGACACTGCAGGGCGTTTGGCAGTCGACGAGCAGATGATGAACGAGATTTCGGCGGTAAAAAAAGCAATCGACCCCGACGAGATTTTGTTTGTAGTTGATGCAATGACCGGACAAGATGCCGTGAATACCGCTAAAGAGTTTAACGAGAGATTAAATTTCGATGGCGTTGTTCTTACGAAACTCGATGGAGACACCCGCGGTGGAGCCGCTATTTCGATTCGCGCCGTGGTTGATAAGCCAATTAAATTTGTTGGAACAGGCGAAAAAGTAGATGCACTCGACGTATTTCATCCCGACAGAATGGCCGACCGTATTTTGGGAATGGGTGATATTGTTTCGCTGGTTGAAAAAGCACAGGAGCAATTCGATGAGGAAGAAGCACGCAAACTTCAAAAGAAACTTGCTAAAAACACATTCAATTTTAACGATTTTCTGAAGCAGATTAACCAGATTAAAAAGATGGGTAATTTGAAAGATGTTGTGGGAATGATTCCGGGAATGGGAAAGGCAATGAAAGATACGGATATTGATGATGATGCATTTAAAGGCATTGAAGCCATAATAGGGTCGATGACTCCGGATGAGCGTGAAAATCCGGCAATTATAAACGGTTCGCGCCGTAAACGAATTGCACGTGGAGCAGGTTCTAATATCCAAGAAGTTAACCGGTTACTGAAACAGTTTACCGAAACGCGGAAAATGATGAAAATGGTTTCGCAGGGTAAAAATGTTCAGAACGTGATGCGGGGAATGCAACAACAGGGACGAAGGTTTTAGAATAAAATTTTAGCGTCTTAGCG